>NZ_JALIGE010000070.1:0-296453 GCF_024764835.1 Scandinavium hiltneri
GGTGGCGTATATTACGCTTTCCTCTTTCAGAGTCAACCCTTAATTTCAGGATTTTTAACTCTCATCGCCGCCGGTACACTGTGAAGTTGTTCACATGTTCCGTGTCGATGGAGGCGCATTATAGGGAGCTGCTGAAGAATGACAAGCGGAAAAATGCATTTTTATTTCAACCGCTCACCTTTTCGCCTGAACGCTTACTTATTCTGCTTTTTGATGGCTGCAGGCAGCGCAGCAAGGCTATCAAGCACCCAATCCGCTGCATTTTCCGCCTCATCGGTCACTGGCTTGCCGGTACGCACTAATACTTTAGTACCCACGCCTGCAGCTGTGGCCGCCTGCATATCCTCTATTTTGTCGCCAACCATAAAGGAGGCGTCCATATCGATATGAAGGAAATCACGGGCAGAAATCAACATTCCCGGATGTGGCTTACGGCAATCGCAGACCTGGCGGTACTCTTCTACTGTTCCTTGCGGATGATGCGGACAGAAATAGATGCCATCCAGATCAACACCACGATCGGCCAGCGACCAGTCCATCCACTCAGTTAATGTTTCAAACTGCGCTTCGGTAAATTTGCCACGTGCAATTCCGGACTGGTTGGTCACCAACACCAGCGCATAGCCCATCTCTTTTAGCTCACGCATAGCGTCAATGGCGCCATCGATAAATTCGAATGCGTCGATTTCGTGGACGTAACCATGATCGACATTAATAGTGCCATCACGGTCTAAAAAAATAGCGGGTACGGTTTTTGCCACCGGTTTGCTCCTGAGTAAGGCTTGTGGCGCTAGTATCTCATTTTTCCTGCGCCAATAAAGTGCTCATTATTGCCCTCCCGGATTGATTTAGACGTCTGGATGCCTTAACATCCATTTCATTGATAGTCGCTGCACCTCTGCAGCAGCACAAAATTCCACGGCAAATCACCAAACGATAATAAATAGCTAATGATAAAACTTTCGAATATCACCAAAGTGTTCCAGCAAGGCAATAAAAGCATTCAGGCGTTGAATAACGTCAGCCTGCATGTGCCTGCAGGGCAAATTTACGGCGTCATCGGAGCATCAGGTGCAGGTAAGAGCACGCTGATCCGCTGCGTCAATTTACTCGAGCGCCCAACCCAGGGAAGCGTTCTTGTTGATGGGCAGGACTTAACTGCCCTTTCCGAATCACAGTTAACCAAAGCACGTCGCCAGATTGGCATGATTTTCCAGCATTTTAACCTGCTGGCATCACGTACCGTTTTCGGCAACGTTGCCCTACCGCTTGAGCTGGACAACACCTCTAAAGAAGAAGTGAAGCGTCGCGTGACGGAACTGCTGGAACTGGTTGGTTTGTCAGATAAACACGACAGCTACCCGGCGAACCTTTCCGGTGGTCAGAAACAGCGCGTGGCCATCGCCCGTGCACTGGCAAGCAATCCAAAAGTTCTGCTGTGTGATGAAGCCACCAGCGCACTGGATCCGGCCACTACCCGTTCTATTCTCGAGTTATTGAAAGATATTAACCGTCGCCTCGGCCTGACCATTCTGCTTATCACCCACGAAATGGACGTGGTTAAGCGCATCTGTGACTGCGTGGCTGTTATCAGTAACGGTGAGTTGATCGAGCAGGATACGGTGAGTGAAGTGTTCTCTCATCCGAAAACGCCACTGGCACAGCAATTCATTCAGTCCACGCTGCACCTGGACATTCCGGAAGACTATCTGACTCGCCTGAAACCAGAACAGCTGGCGGACAGCGTGCCAATGCTGCGTATGGAATTTACCGGCCAGTCCGTCGATGCACCTCTGCTGTCAGAAACCGCCCGCCTCTTTAATGTGAATAACAACATTATTAGTGCACAGATGGATTACGCCGGCGGCGTGAAGTTCGGCATTATGCTGACTGAAATGCACGGCACACACGAAGATACGCAAGCCGCCATTGCCTGGCTGCAAGAACACCATGTGAAAGTAGAGGTACTGGGTTATGTCTGAGCCGATGATGTGGTTACTGGCGCGTGGCGTTTGGGAAACGTTGGCAATGACCTTTGTTTCTGGTTTCTTTGGTTTCGTATTGGGTCTGCCTGTGGGCGTGTTGCTGTATGTCACACGTCCAGGCCAGATTGCTGAGAACGTGAAGCTGTACGGTATTCTCTCTGCGCTGGTGAATATCTTCCGTTCTATTCCATTCATTATTCTGCTGGTATGGATGATTCCATTTACTCGCGTGATTGTCGGAACCTCTATCGGCCTGCAGGCAGCGATCGTTCCGCTGACCGTAGGTGCAGCACCGTTTATCGCCCGTATGGTGGAAAACGCCCTGCTGGAAATCCCGACCGGCCTGATTGAAGCTTCCCGCGCAATGGGTGCCACGGTCATGCAGATCGTTCGCAAAGTCCTGTTGCCAGAGGCACTCCCGGGTCTGGTAAACGCGGCCACCATTACGCTCATCACTCTGGTCGGTTACTCCGCGATGGGCGGTGCCGTCGGTGCCGGGGGTCTGGGTCAGATTGGCTATCAGTACGGTTACATCGGCTATAACGCCACGGTAATGAATACCGTGCTGGTATTACTGGTTGTTCTGGTTTATTTAATTCAATTCTCTGGCGATCGTATCGTCCGGGCTGTCACTCACAAGTAACGTTACACACAACATACAACTCTAAGAGTTAAGGAAAGAAAATGGCGTTCAAGTTAAAAACCTTTGCGGCCGTGGGTGCCCTGATTGGTTCTCTGGCACTGGTGGGTTGTGGTCCGGATCAGAAAGACCCTAACCATATTAAAGTCGGTGTGATCGTGGGTGCAGAACAGCAGGTTGCTGAAGTTGCTCAAAAAGTAGCAAAAGAGAAGTATGGCCTTGACGTTGAACTCGTGACCTTCAACGACTACGTCCTGCCTAACGAAGCACTGAGCAAAGGCGACATTGACGCCAACGCCTTCCAGCACAAACCATACCTGGATCAGCAGATCAAAGATCGCGGTTACAAACTGGTTCCAGTCGGCAGCACCTTCGTTTATCCAATTGCTGGCTACTCTAAAAAAATCAAATCTCTGGACGAACTCCAGCCGGGTTCTCAGGTTGCCGTGCCTAACGATCCAACCAACCTCGGTCGTTCCCTGCTGCTGCTGCAGAAAGTGGGCCTGATCAAACTGAAAGAAGGTGTTGGTCTGCTGCCGACCTCTCTGGACATTACCGAGAACCCAAAAAACCTGAAAATTGTTGAGCTGGAAGCCCCGCAGCTGCCACGTTCCCTCGACGATGCTCAGATTGCACTGGCCGTTATCAACACCACTTACGCAAGCCAGATTGGCCTGACTCCAGCGAAAGACGGCATCTTTGTTGAAGACAAAGACTCCCCGTACGTAAACCTGATCGTGAGCCGTGAAGACAACAAAGACGCGGAAAACGTGAAGAAATTCGTCGAAGCGTATAACTCTGACGAAGTCTACGAAGCCGCCAACAAGATCTTCAACGGTGGCGCGGTTAAAGGCTGGTAATCTTTTCACAAAGTAATATCATTCAGGACGGGCTTTTGCCCGTCTTGTCATTTTGGCGGGCAGCTGATTCAATAAGTTCGGCTTTTTAATACATTGAGGAAATACTATGCGTGCTTTACCGATCTGTTTTGTAGCGCTCATCCTGAGCGGCTGTTCCATGTTAAACAGATCTCCCGTAGAACCTGTACAAAGCACCGCAACTCCGCCAAAAACCGAGCCTGCCAAACCGAAAGCACCGCGCCCTGCCCCGGTAAAAATCTATAACAGCGCCGAAGACCTGCTTGGCAAACCGTTCCGCGATCTCGGCGAAGTCAGTGGCGAATCCTGCCAGGCATCAAACCAGGATTCTCCACCGAATATCCCAACCGCCCGTAAGCGTCTGCAAATTAACGCTGCGAAAATGAAAGCCAACGCGGTTCTGCTGCATAGCTGTGAAGTCACCAGCGGCACCCCAGGCTGCTATCGCCAGGCCGTTTGCCTCGGAAGTGCCCTCAACGTTTCGGCGAAATGAGTGCATTTTCCTTTGAGCAGATAGGCGTTATCCGCTCGCCCTATAAAGAGAAGTTTGCCGTTCCGCGCCAGCCTGGTCTGGTGCAACACGGTAACGGCGAACTTCACTTGCTGCCCCCATATAATCAGCCAGATGCCGTTCGCGGTCTTGAAGCCTTCAGCCACCTCTGGGTGCTGTTCGTGTTTCATCAAACCATGGAAGGCGGTTGGCGTCCGACCGTTCGCCCTCCCCGTCTTGGCGGAAATGCAAGAATGGGCGTGTTTGCAACCCGCTCCACTTTCCGTCCTAACCCTGTCGGGATGTCACTGGTCGAACTAAAAGACATTCGCTGTCATAAAGATCAGGTCATTCTGCAGCTTGGCAGTCTGGACTTAGTAGACGGCACGCCAGTGGTGGATATCAAACCGTATCTGCCGTTTGCCGAAGCGCTACCGGATGCCCAGGCGAGCTACGCGCAGCAGGCACCGGTTGCCAGCGTGAACGTCAGCTTCACCGCAGAACTCGAAAGCGCATTTCCGTCACTTGAAAAGCGTTATCCTCATCTTCGCGCCTTTATAATGGATGTACTGGCTCAGGACCCGCGTCCGGCCTACCGTAAAGGGGAGGAGACAGGAAAAACTTACGCCGTCTGGCTGCATGATTTTAACGTTCGCTGGCGCGTCACCGACGCCGGGTTCGAAGTCTTTGCTCTGGAAGCGCGCTAATTTTCTTCTCCTCTCTTTTGACAACTCTGCCAGGCTGATAAACTAAACCACTTTTTTTGTATCTGGCGGGCTTTCCCGCCAGTGCCGATCGTTCAAATGGAACCGTAATAACATGCGTACTAGTCAATACTTGCTCTCCACGCTGAAGGAGACACCTGCCGATGCCGAGGTTATCAGCCACCAGCTGATGCTGCGCGCCGGGATGATTCGTAAGCTCGCTTCCGGGTTGTACACCTGGCTGCCGACCGGCCTGCGCGTCCTGAAAAAAGTCGAAAACATCGTGCGTGAAGAAATGGATAACGCCGGTGCAATCGAGGTGTCCATGCCCGTGGTTCAGCCTGCTGACCTGTGGCAGGAGAGCGGTCGCTGGGAGCAGTACGGTCCTGAGCTGCTGCGTTTTGTCGATCGCGGCGATCGTCCATTTGTTCTCGGCCCAACGCATGAAGAAGTCATCACCGACCTGATTCGTAACGAGTTGAGCTCTTACAAACAGCTGCCGCTGAACTTCTATCAGATCCAGACCAAATTCCGTGATGAAGTTCGTCCCCGTTTTGGTGTGATGCGCTCCCGTGAATTCATCATGAAAGACGCCTACTCGTTCCATACGTCTCAGGAATCCCTGCAGGAAACGTATGACGCGATGTACGCGGCTTACAGCAAAATCTTCAGCCGTATGGGTCTGGATTTCCGTGCTGTTCAGGCTGATACCGGTTCTATCGGCGGTAGCGCATCTCACGAATTCCAGGTACTGGCGTCCAGCGGTGAAGATGACGTTATCTTCTCTGACTCTTCTGACTTCGCAGCAAACATTGAGTTTGCTGAAGCGCTGGCACCAAAAGCACCACGTGCGGCGGCTACCCAGGAAATGACGCTGGTTGAAACGCCAAACGCAAAAACCATCGCCGAGCTGGTTGAGCAGTTTAATCTGCCGATTGAGAAAACCGTTAAAACTCTACTGGTGAAAGCGGTTGAAGACAGCGCGTACCCGCTGGTTGCGCTGCTGGTGCGTGGCGATCACGAACTGAACGAAGTGAAAGCAGAAAAACTGGCCCAGGTTGCCAGCCCGCTGACTTTCGCAACCGAAGCTGAAATTCGTGCCATCGTCAATGCCGGCCCGGGTTCCCTCGGTCCGGTCAACATGACCATTCCCGTGGTTATCGACCGTACCGTTGCCGCAATGAGCGATTTCGCCGCTGGCGCAAACATCGACGGTAAACACTACTTCGGCATCAACTGGGACCGCGATGTAGCGACTCCGGAAGTGGCTGATATCCGTAATGTGGTGGCAGGCGATCCAAGCCCAGACGGTCAAGGCACGCTGCTTATCAAGCGCGGGATCGAAGTCGGTCACATCTTCCAGCTCGGGACCAAGTATTCCGAAGCGATGAAAGCCTCTGTACAGGGTGAAGACGGTCGTAACCAGACTCTGACCATGGGCTGTTACGGTATCGGTGTGACCCGCGTGGTTGCAGCGGCTATCGAGCAGAACCACGACGAGCGCGGCATCGTGTGGCCGGACAACATTGCTCCGTTCCAGGTTGCAATCCTGCCAATGAACATGCACAAATCCTATCGCGTTCAGGAACTGGCCGAGAAACTGTACGCCGAGCTGCGCGCTCAGGGTATTGAAGTGCTGATGGACGATCGTAAAGAGCGTCCGGGCGTGATGTTTGCCGATATGGAACTGATCGGTATTCCACATACCGTGGTCATCGGCGACCGTAACCTCGACAGCGACGAAATTGAATACAAATACCGTCGCAACGGCGAAAAGCAGATGATCAAAACCGGGGACATCCTCAACTACCTGGTTCAGTCGATTAAAGGCTAAGTCTGCTGCCCTTCAGGCATAAAAAATACCAGCCCATTATGCGGCTGGCATTTTTTTATCTGCAGTTTACGTTCTGCTTCAGTTACCGCACGCTTTACCCGGCAAGAACTTCGCGTCTTTATCGGCTTTCAGGGTTTTCACCTGTTCGCCAGTATCCGGATTCGCTTCCAGCGTGAAATGCCCTTCAACGGTCAGAAGCACAGGCTTGCTTTCCGTGCCACGCGCAGCAGCATAATCACGTTCCAGCTGGGCATTATTCGCCACCGCTACACGTTTGCCCGTCGCGCAATCGGTAAAGACGGCTGCATCCGCCATGTAGATATACATCCCGCGCATCGCCATTGGCGTGATTGGCAGGCTGGATTTCACCGGCTCCAGCGTGTAATTCAGCGTCGAGACAATCGGATTGCCTTCGCTGTCCAGCATTTCCAGCTTATCGCCTTTCGCACGATAGTAAGACTTCTCGCCTTTGCTGTCGGTCAGCACCAGCTTTTCAGCCGTGCGGGCCCATGTACCGTAGGAACCGAACGATGAAGGCTCACGCGTAACGCCCTGATAACGCTCATTCATCACCCAGGTACCGTCTTTTTCCAGGAACAGCGACGTTTCAATTCCTTCGCAATCAGCGCACGGCAGAATGCCGCGCCAGCTTTGCTGCATCGGTTGCAGCGCGGTGTCCTGCCCTGCCTTTAGCGTCTGTTCATCTGAACGGTTATTACAGCCAGGCAATGCACAAAGCATGCTAATCGCTGCGAGGGTCACCAGTACCTTCTTCACCTTAATTTCCTTATGTGGCTCAATTTGGGGTCAGTCCCCAGAACTCCGGACTTTGCCACGCATCGCTTTTACCGATGACTTCTGCGACTTAGACGCCAGCCGGCGCTCTTTCGACGCCCGCGTTGGGCGCGTTGCCCGACGGTGTTTTTGTACAACGGTCAGGGTCTGAATCACCGAGACCAGCCGCGCGACGGCCGCTTCACGGTTCATTTCCTGACTGCGATATTCCTGCGACTTAATGATTATCACGCCCTCGGCGGTAATCAAATGGTGGCTGGCAGCCAACAGTCGCTCTTTGTAGTACTCTGGCAGGCTGGAGGCCCGAATGTCAAAGCGCAGGTGAATCGCCGTTGAGGTCTTATTCACGTTCTGCCCGCCGTTGCCCTGCGCACGAATCGCGGTGATCTCCACCTCTTCATCGCCCAGAGACACCGACTGGGAGATAACAATCATTTCGACTGCTGCCAGCTGGTTGGGACGATTTCCAGATTATTCTGACCATCGGACAGCCACAGCGTGCCTTCCTGAAGCGTCGCCTGGAGTGACATATTGCGCGCCGCAAACGCCGTCAGCTGCGACAGTTGCGTATCGTCAAAGTACCAGATGCTCAGGTTTTTGAACCCGGCCAGCGCGGACTGATTTTGCTGCCACCAGATTTCCGCGGCGCGGCTGTTGTAGGTGAACAGCGCCACCTGCTTCGAACGCGAACAGGCTTTCTTAATGCGGCGTTCTTCGGGTAAACCGAGTTCAATCCACAGGTCGATACCCAAATGATCGTTGAGCAGCCACACTTCCGGCTCGTCATCCGCGCTCAGGCCACGGGTAAACTGCAGACGATCGTCGGCATACATGATCCAGGCCAGCAGGCGCAGCATCATACGCTCTTCGGTTTCTGACGGATGTCGTGCCAGCGTCAGGCTGGCATCGAGAAACTGGTTACGGTCGAGGTCAGCAACATTGACCGCCGCTTTATAAATTGTCGCTTTCAGCGCCATGATTTTACTCCTGAAAATTGGCAGCCATTGTACCGAAATCAGCCGCAAAAGGCTGTCGCCAATTCACCGCAAGACAGCTCATCCTGCTGATATTGCTTAAATGAGTATGGTATAGTCACCTTGCTAAACAGAGTTTATCTTCGTAGGCTTAAACTTGCATCCCACAGTTAAGTCAGAACGCTGACAGGAGGGCATGTGGAAAAGTATTGTGAGTTAATACGCAAGCGGTATGCAGAAATCGCCAGCGGAGACCTGGGATATATACCTGATTCGCTGGGTTGTGTGCTAAAAGTATTGAATGAGGTGGCGTCAGATGACGCGATTTCAGAGTCGGTCAGGGAAAAAGCGGCCTTTGCGGCGGCAAACTTACTGGTGAGCGATTATGTCAATGAATGAGTCTTATCAACCCATCAACTGTGATGACTATGACAATCTCGAACTCGCCTGTCAGAACCATCTCGTTTTGGCGCTGGAGCTGAAAGATGGCGAAGTGCTGAAGGCGAAAGCAAACGATCTAGTCTCACGCAAAAACGTTGAGTACCTTGTCGTTGAAACCTCAGGCGAAAGCCGTGAATTGCGACTCGACAAGATAGCCAGCTTTAGCCACCCGGATATCGGTACCGTGGTGGTAAGCGAAGAGTAATCCGCAGACGGGCAGTGCTACTGCCCGTTTTTTTGTCTGGTAATTGCCAAACCAACGTCCCCTTCCCTGCACTGCCCGTCGAGCGTCACAAAATATCCCGCCGCTGCAATTAACGTTTCATTATAAAAAAGCAGCGGCGTGGTTTCCCTTAGCCACGGCGCGACGCCCAGCTCCTGCCAGATTTTCTTCAGCTTACGCCCGCCGCTGCGTCCGACAATATGCAACGTACCGGACGCGGTATAACGTACGCTGACGTGCTCATCGGCGTGCGGCGCGCGGATATCTTTTCCCTCACTGAACCGAAGCGTATCGCCGTTGGGTAGCAACAGCGGTTGAGTCATGTCAGCCCACTCCAGCTGCGTGGCATTTTGCCGTTCGTATGTCGGGACCCACCACAGCTGCTGCTGATAGCGCCGAACTTCAAAATCGCCCAGGCGCACCAGCGGATTCGCGTCATCACGCGCCAACGCCACTTCCTGCCAGAGTCGTTCCAGCATCGCACGCGACGGCATCATCGCCTGATGCCCCGCAAGCCAGCGCCGAATCAAGGCCCCGCGGCGGGAATCGCTCACTTTCAACAGCGGTTCGATGGCGAGCTGCCCTTGCGTACCGGTGAGCTTGGCCAATTCTTCAGCCAGCAGCTCATCCAGCAATTGTTCCTGCTCACCACACAATGCCGCGCTGCGTGCTGCCGCATCGGCAAAATTCGGCCAACGTTCCGTCAGGAGCGGCACTATCCTCAGACGCAGGAAGTTACGATCGTAGGCGTCGTCGCCATTACTTTCATCTTCAATCCAGCGTAACCGTTGTTCGGCCGCCCACTGTTCAAGCGTTTCTCTGCGCAGATTGAGCAACGGGCGCAGTAGCGTCGTTCCGGCAAAGGCCGATTCTACAGACATGCCCGACAGCCCCGCCGGACCACTACCTCGCTTGAGCGCCAACAGCAGCGTTTCACACTGATCGTCTAAATGCTGCGCCGTGACCAGCGCTTCGCCCGGTTGCAACGCCGTCCGAAAAGCATCGTAGCGCGCTTCACGGGCGTGAGCTTCTACGCCAAGACCTTCATTGGCCAGCGTCACCCTGACCACTTCCAACGGCACTTGCAGCCCGGTACAAACCTGCTGACAGTGCGCAACCCAGGCGTCAGCATTCGCACTCAGCCCATGATGAATGTGGATAGCGCGCAGCGTGACGTCAGGTGATTGCTCTCGCCAGCACGCCAGCTGATGCAAAAGCACCGTCGAATCCAGGCCGCCGCTGAAGGCGACCAGAAAATGTCGATAAGGCTGTAACGCGTCGATGACAGATTTCAGGCTCATGAGTTATTGCTGATACAGCTCCAACGGCAGTCCGTCCGGATCGTTAAAGAAAGTAAAGCGGCGATCGGTAAACGGGTCGATTCGAATCGCCTCGCATTTCACACCGTGGGTTTCGAGATGGGCAACGGAAGCATCGAGGTCATCCACGCTAAAGGCCAAATGGCGCAGGCCGCACGCTTCAGGGCGTGATGGACGTGCAGGCGGAAACGGAAAAGAAAACAGCTCGATAGTATACTGGCCGTTAAGCGCCAAATCGCCTTTCCAGGAATCCCGCTCTTCACGATAAAACTCGCCCTGCAGGGTGAAGCCCAAAATATCGCAGTAGAACGCCTTACTGTTGGCATAGTTGCTTGCGATGATGGCAATGTGGTGAACCTGTTTTAAACCCAGCATGTTTTCTCCTTATTGATATCCGCAGCACGTTACCTGTGGCAAGCCGCCTGACGCAAGACATCAGGCCTCTTTTAAGACTCGTACCCAGTACACGCCATCTTCATCACGCTTCGCGCCGTGGATGTCGGTTTCAAAGCCAGGATAATGACGCCCAATGGAACACAGCATCAGCAGGAAATCGAGCACCGCCCGGCTTTCCTCGGTGATCACCTCTCCCGGCATCAGCAGCGGAACGCCCGGTGGATACGGCAGGATCATGTTAGCCGAAACGCGGCCCACCAGCTGCTCTATCGGGATTGTTTCCACCTCACCTTTGATCTGCCGCTGCCAGGCTTTATGCGGCGTCATTTTCATTTCCGGCAGCACGTCGAACGCGCGCAGCATCAGATGCGAAAGCTGATGCTGACAGATAAGTTTGTGGATCCCCTGCGCCAGATCCTGAATGCGCATATTGCGATAGAAATCAGGATCCTCCGCATACAGATCCGGTAGCATGTTTTTGACCCGTAAATTCAGATCGTAGGCGCGTTTAAACTCCGTCAGGCCACGCAGTAAGCCCATTGCCCGAGTTTTGTCGATCCCGATGCTGAACAGGAACAGCAAATTATACGGCCCGGTTTTCTCAACCACCACGCCTCGCTCATCGAGGAATTTCGCCACCAGCGCCGCCGGGATCCCCTCTTCGCTCATGTTGCCCTGCTCATCCATCCCCGGCGTCAGGATCGTCACTTTCACCGGATCGAGGAACATATGATCCGCATCGGCATCGGTAAATCCGTGCCAGTCTTCTCCCGGCGAAACCGGCCAGCATTCGGCTTCATCCACCTTTTCAGGCTGCCAGATGTCAAAGAACCAGCCGTCAGACTCTTCGCGCAGACGTTGTACCTCTTTACGGAAATGCAGCGCGCGTTCAACGGAACGGTTAATCAGGCGCTTACCCGGATTTCCGCGCAGCATCGCCGCGGCGGTTTCAATCGAGGCAACAATCGGATAACTCGGCGACGTCGAGGTATGCATCATAAAGGCCTCGTTGAAGGTATCTTCGTCATAGTCGCCTTTGATGTGAATAAGCGACGCCTGCGACAGCGCCGCCAGCATTTTATGCGTGGACTGCGTTTCGTAGATGACTTTACCCGGTACACGATCGCCGCTCATGCCACTTTTACCTTCATAAATCGCATGAAAATTCGTGTAAGGCACCCACGCAGAATCGAAGTGAATCGACGGCACGTCGAGAGTTTCTTTAATCCAGGTGGTGTTATACAGCAGACCGTCATAGGTGGAGTTGGTAATAACCGCGTGGACCGGCCATTCCGCCCCAAAAGTGGCGCTGACTTTTTGCGTGATGCTGTCGCGGGTAAACTCCCGTTTCGGGATCCCGCCCAGAATGCCAAGCGCATTGCGGGTCGGCTTCAACCACAGCGGCACCACGTCGCTCATCATCAGTAAATGCGCCAGCGACTTATGACAGTTGCGGTCAATCAGCAGCGTACTTCCCGTCGGAGCCGCGTACATGCCGACGATTTTGTTCGACGTCGACGTGCCGTTGGTCACCATGTAACTCTGCTCGGCACCAAATGTACGGGCGATATATTCTTCCGCTTCCAGATGCGGGCCGGTATGGTCGAGCAGTGAGCCCAACTCAGTCACCGATATCGAGACATCCGCCTTCAGAGTATTTCCGCCGAAGAAGTCGTAAAACAGGCAGCCCACCGGGCTTTTTTGATACGCCGTGCCTGCCATGTGTCCTGGCGTACAGAAGGTATATTTCCCCTCTTTGACATAGTTAAACAGCGCCCGGGTAAACGGCGGAGTGATGTTGTCGAGGTATTCGGTGGTGTACTGGCATATGCGCGTGGCGATGTCTTCTTCCGCACCCAACGCGTACTCAAAGAACCACAGCGCCATGCGCATATCGTTGACGCTGACATCCAGCGTGGAATGGGTGTTGATGAATGCGTAAAGCGGCAAATATTCGTTGAGCTGATTGATATCGCGGCACAGCTCTTCACCGTATTCGTCCCAGTCGAAGATAACTCCGCAGATTCGCGGATTCTGCTCAATGAACTTGATGAGGTCAGCGCTGTTTTGCGGCCAGATAATTTTGAATCCCTGCTGCGTCAACGACGCTTCCAGGTCCTTAATCGGCTGATCTTTGTAGTAGACGCCGTGCGGCCCCATGATGGCGATAATATTCACGCATTCCTCCTGGAAAAAAACCTGTGCTAATCATAGCGCAGCTGAACCGCAGGTATAAAAAAAGCCACACGACGTGTGGCTTTTTCGGAGCACTCTTTACGCTTACGCGTAGCCGTAGCTCATCAGGCGCTGGTAGCGACGGTTGAGCAGGTCTTCGGTGCTCAGCACCTCCAGGTCTTCCAGATCGGCCAACAGCTGGGCTTTCAGGCTTGCAGCCATCACTTCCGGCTTACGATGCGCGCCACCCAGTGGTTCAGGGATAACGGTATCGATAAGCTTCAGCTCTTTCAGACGCGGCGCGATGATGCCCATGGCTTCAGCAGCCAGTGGCGCTTTGTCAGCGCTTTTCCACAGAATGGAGGCGCAACCTTCTGGAGAGATAACGGAATAGGTGCTGTATTGCAGCATATTCACTTTATCACCCACACCAATCGCCAGCGCACCACCGGAGCCACCTTCACCAATAACGGTACAGATAACCGGCACCTTCAGACGAGACATTTCACGCAGGTTGCGGGCGATCGCTTCAGACTGACCGCGCTCTTCCGCGCCCACGCCAGGGTATGCGCCCGGGGTGTCGATGAAGGTCACGATAGGCATTTTGAAGCGTTCAGCCATTTCCATCAGGCGCAGCGCTTTACGGTAACCTTCCGGAGCCGGCATACCGAAGTTGCGGCGAATTTTCTCTTTGGTTTCACGGCCTTTCTGGTGGCCAATGACCATCACCGGGCGCCCATCCAGACGTGCGATACCGCCGACGATAGCTTTGTCGTCGGCATAGGCACGATCGCCCGCCAGCTCGTCAAACTCATCGAACGCCAGGCGCAGATAATCCAGGGTATATGGGCGCTGCGGATGGCGTGCCAGCTGGGCCACTTGCCATGCACCAAGATCGGCGAAGATTTTACGTGTCAGTTCTACGCTTTTTTCACGCAGACGATGCACTTCTTCGTCGATGTTAATATCCAGTTTTTCATCCTGACGGCCCACGGCGGTCAGAGAATCGATTTTCGCTTCCAGCTCTGCAATCGGCTGTTCGAAATCAAGGAAATTCAGACTCATAGTATTCCTGTATTAGTCAAACTCCAGTTCCACCTGCTCCGACCCAATGAGGCCACGCAACTCGTTCAGTAAACGGTCGCTCGGAGAAACACGCCAGGTCGCGCCAAAGCGCAGCCGTGCGCGTGCATCCGCCCTCTGATAGTAGAGATGTACTGGAATTGTCCCCGAACGATGGGGTTCCAGAGACTGACGGAGACGGTTTAAAAGCTGGTCATCAATTTGCCTGTCCGTCAGCGAGATAGCAAGCCCGCGAGCATATTTTTCCCGGGCTTCGTCAATGTCCATAACTTCACGGGCGGTCATTTTAAGCCCCCCGCTGAAGTCATCAAAGCTGACCTGTCCGCTGACGATAAGTATGCGGTCTTTTTCCAGCAAATGCTGGTATTTATCCAGCGCGTCGGTGAACAACATCACCTCCAGCCGCCCGGAACGGTCATCCAGCGTACAGATGCCGATACGATTGCCTCGCTTGGTGACCATTACCCGCGAAGCAATCACGAGCCCCGCCGCCGTGGTCACTTTACCACGATCGGTCGGATGCATGTCTTTAAGCCTCAGGCCGCCGACATAGCGCTCAATTTCTCTGAGATACTGGGTGATCGGGTGGCCGGTCAGGTATAAGCCCAACGTTTCCCGTTCACCATCCAATACGATTTGTTCCGGCCACGGCTGGCAGCTGGCGTAGGACTGTTCCACCTGTTCCGGCTCATCGGCCAGAACACCAAACATATCCGCCTGGCCAATGGCTTCGGCTTTGGCATGCTGATCTGCCGCTTTTAATGCGTCAGGCAGCGAGTTTGCCAGCGCCGCGCGGTGCGGCCCGAGGCGGTCAAACGCCCCGGACATGATCAGTTTTTCCAGCACCCGTTTGTTAAGCTTTTTGGTGTCTACGCGCGCGCAGAGGTCAAACAGCTCGCGGAAATAACCGCCTTCATTACGTGCTTCAAGAATCGCTTCAATCGGGCCTTCGCCGACGCCTTTAATCGCGCCGATCCCGTATACAATTTCCCCTTCGTCATTGACGTGGAAATGATACAACCCGGAATTGATATCCGGCGGCAGAATTTTCAGCCCCATGCGCCAGCATTCATCCACCAACCCGACGACTTTTTCGGTGTTATCCATATCGGCCGTCATGACCGCCGCCATAAATTCAGCCGGATAGTGTGCTTTCAGCCACAGCGTCTGGTAAGAAACCAGCGCGTAGGCCGCGGAGTGCGATTTGTTAAACCCGTACCCGGCGAATTTTTCCACCAGGTCGAAGATTTTCATCGACAGTTCGCCATCGACGCCGTTGTTAATTGCGCCTTCTTCGAACGTGCCGCGCTGCTTGGCCATCTCTTCAGGCTTTTTCTTACCCATCGCACGACGCAGCATATCCGCGCCGCCAAGGGTATAACCCGACAATACCTGGGCAATCTGCATAACCTGTTCCTGGTACAGGATGATGCCGTAGGTCGGCTCCAGTACAGGTTTCAGGCTTTCGTGCTGCCATTGTACGTCAGGATAGGAAATCTCTTCGCGCCCGTGCTTACGGTCGATAAAGTTATCTACCATGCCGGACTGCAGCGGCCCAGGACGGAACAAGGCCACCAGGGCTATCATATCTTCGAAGCAGTCAGGCTGCAGACGCTTAATCAGGTCTTTCATGCCGCGGGATTCAAGCTGGAACACCGCAGTGGTTTCCGAGCGTTGCAGCATGTCGAAGCTTTTCTTATCTTCCAGCGGGATAGCGGCGATATCAATCGGCTCTAAGCCCTGCTTCGCCCGGCGCGGGTTGATCATCTTCAACGCCCAGTCGATGATCGTCAGCGTACGCAGACCCAGGAAGTCAAACTTCACCAGCCCGGCATATTCCACGTCGTTTTTATCGAACTGGGTCACCGGATGAAGCCCGGATTCATCACAGTACAGCGGGGCAAAGTCGGTAATTTTAGTCGGCGCGATAACCACGCCCCCGGCGTGCTTGCCGGCGTTACGGGTGACCCCTTCGAGCTGACGAGCCATATCAATCAGCCCGCGAACTTCTTCATCTGCCTCGTAGATTTCCGGCAACTGAGGTTCAGCTTCAAAGGCTTTGGCAAGCGTCATGCCCGGGTCGGGCGGCACCAGCTTAGAGATTCTATCGACGAAACCGTACGGGTGACCGAGCACGCGGCCCACGTCACGGATAACCGCTTTCGCCGCCATCGTACCGAAGGTAATAATCTGTGATACCGCGTCACGTCCGTACATTTCCGCCACGTGTTCGATAACCTGGTCGCGTTTCTCCATACAGAAGTCAACGTCGAAGTCGGGCATGGAAACACGTTCCGGGTTCAGGAAACGTTCGAACAGCAGGTCGAACTCTAGCGGATCGAGGTCGGTAATGCTCAGCGCATACGCCACCAGCGAACCGGCACCGGAACCACGTCCTGGGCCTACCGGCACGCCGTTATCCTTCGACCACTGGATAAATTCCATTACGATTAGGAAGTAGCCCGGGAACCCCATCTGGTTAATAACCTGAAGTTCGATGTCCAAACGCTCATCGTAGGGCGGGCGTTTTTCAGCGCGTACGGCCGGGTCCGGGAACAGGAATTCAAGACGTTCTTCCAGACCTTCTTTCGATTTCACGACGAGGAAATCTTCTGTGGTCATATCGCCGGTCGGGAACTGCGGCAGGAAGTATTCACCGAGACGGACGGTGACGTTACAGCGTTTAGCGATTTCAACGGTGTTGGCCAGCGCTTCCGGAATATCGGAAAACAGCTCACACATCTCGTCTTCGTTACGCATGTACTGCTGCGCCGAATAGTTACGCGGACGCTTAGGATCGTCGAGCGTGAAACCGTCGTGAATGGCTACGCGAATTTCATGTGCGTCGAAGTCGCTGGCATCAATAAAACGCACGTCGTTGGTTGCTACGACAGGTAAACCGCGCTCTTCGGCCAGTTTTACCGCCGCGTGCAGGTAATTTTCTTCGTCCTGGCGACCGGTACGGATCAGCTCCAGATAGTAGCGATCCGGGAAATGTTCTTCGTAGAACGCCGCACACTGCTCGGCCAGCGCCAGGTTGCCGCGCAGCAACGCCCGGCCCACATCGCCCATTCGTGCACCGGAAAGCAGGATCAGTCCTTCTTTCTGCTCGACCAGCCAGTCTCTGTCGATATACGGCCCTTGTGCGCCGTACCCGCGCTGATAGGCGCGTGAAATCAGCAACGTCAGATTCTGATAGCCTTCGTTATTGGTGGCAATGACCGTCAGCTGTGTCAGTTCATCGGCAAACAGCTCGCTTTGAACGTGGAAATCCGCACCGATAATCGGCTTCAGACCGGCTCCGTGACCCGCACCGTAGAACTTCACCAGGCCGCAGAGGTTGGTGAAATCGGTGATCGCCAGCGCAGGCATGCCGAGAGCGGCCGCCTTTTTCACCAGCGGTCCGGTCTTCGCCAGCCCATCAATCATGGAGTAGTCGCTATGCACCCGCAGGTGTACGAAACGTGGTTCAGCCATCTTCAGAATTCCGCTTTACTTATTCAGGCAATGCCCAGAGCGCGTTTAACAGGCCCGAAACTGCGCCGGTGGTGTTCGGTGGCGCCATGTAGAGCCAGCTTTTCCAGATGGAAAGCCGTAGGGTATCCCTTGTGCTGCGCGAAGCCATATTCGGGGAAGGTAATGTCCAGCGCGGACATTTCCGCATCGCGCGACACTTTCGCCAGAATAGACGCTGCACTGATTTCCGCGACCCGGCTGTCGCCTTTGATGACCGCCATTGACGGCATCGGCAGAGTCGGACAGCGATTGCCGTCAATCAGCACGTATTCAGGTGAAATGTGCAGACCTGCTACGGCACGCTGCATCGCCAGCATCGTGGCATGCAGAATGTTGAGTTCGTCGATTTCGTGCGGCTCCGCACGACCGAGGCTCCAGCTTAACGCCTTCTCCTTGATTTCATCGAACAGCGCCAGGCGGCGTTTTTCACTCAATTTTTTGGAATCATTCAGACCGATAATCGGCCGCGCCGGATCGAGGATTACCGCAGCGGTAACCACCGCGCCCACTAACGGACCGCGACCCACTTCGTCGACACCCGCTACCAGATGAGTGTGCGGATAGATAAAGATGTCTGTCATTGTGCCAGCTCCAGCACCGCGTTGGCTGCCTGCTCGTCGGCATTGCAGCGAATCTGCTGGTGCAGTTCACGGAAGGTGTCATGCATTGCATGGCGAGTTTTGCCATCTGCCAGTAGCGGCTGTAGCGCTTTTGCGAGCAGCTCAGGCTGACACTCATCCTGCAAGAGTTCCTTCACCAGTTCCCGGCCTGCCAGCAAGTTAGGCAGCGACACGTAGTCGGTTTTCACCAGTCGCTTCGCCAGCCAGAAGGTAAACGGCTTCATGCGATAACCGACAACCATTGGGCATTTCGCCAGCATGCATTCGAGCGCCGCTGTACCTGAGGCCAACAGAGCAGCATCGCTGGCAATCATCGCTTCTCGCCCCATACCGTTGAGCATGTGAACGCTCAGGTCGGGCGCCACTTCCGCTTTGATACGCTCAAACTGCTCGCGGCGTTTGGCATTCACCAGCGGCACAACTACTTCCAGATCGGGATAGTGGTTGCGCAGTAGCTGTGCGGTTTTCAGGAAATCGGCACTGAGCATTTCCACTTCGGCGCCGCGACTGCCTGGCAGCAGTGCCAGACAATGGACATCGTGGGCAATGCCCAGTGTATCTCTGGCAGCGTTTTTATCAGGTTCCAACGGCATGGCATCTGCCATGGTGTGGCCGATAAACCGGCAGGGAACATTGAATCGGTCATAAAACGCTTTTTCGAAAGGCAGAAATGCGAGCACCAGATCGGTGGCTCTGCCAATTTTGAAAACACGTTTTTGCCGCCAGGCCCAGACGGACGGGCTGACGTAATGAATAGTTTTGATGCCGTGTTTCTTCAGATTCCCTTCAAGGGTGATGTTGAAGTCAGGCGCATCAATGCCGACGAAAACGTCCGGCTTGAGTTCAGTAAAACGACGGGTGAGATCGGCACGAATGTGCAGCAGACGACGCAGACGACCGAGGACTTCGACAATCCCCATTACCGCCAGCTCTTCCATTTCGTACCAGGCTTCACAGCCTTCAGCCTGCATCAATGGCCCTGCGACACCGACGAATCGGGCATTCGGCACCCGCGCTTTCAATGCGCGAATCAGACCGGCACCAAGAATATCGCCGGAGGTTTCTCCGGCGACCAGGGCAATCGTTAATGGGCGTTCAGACATTAACGAATCAAACCACGCGTAGAGCGTTCGAAGAAGTCAGAGAAAGCTTTCACTTCAGGGTGTTGCTCTGCAAGTTCAGCAATTTCTGGTTTGGCTTCTTCCAACGTTTTACCGCTGCGGTACAGCACTTTATACGCATTGCGAATCGCAATGATCGCTTCTCTGCTGAAACCACGGCGCTTCAGCCCTTCGATGTTTACACCGTAAGGCGTGGCGTGGTTGCCCTGTGCGATAACGTACGGAGGGACGTCCTGAGCTACGCCGGAGCAGCCACCAACCATCACATGTGCACCAATGGTGCAGAACTGATGGACAGCCGTCATACCACCAACAATCACAAAGTCGTCCAGAGATACGTGACCTGCCAGCGTTGCGTTGTTGGCAAGGATACAGCGATCGCCGACTGTACAATCATGCGCCACGTGGGCGTTGATCATCAGCAGGTTGTCGCTGCCTACCTTCGTCAATCCGCCGCCCTGTACTGTGCCACGATGAATGGTGACGCTTTCGCGGATGCGGTTGCGATCGCCAATCTCCACACGGGTCGGTTCGCCAGCGTATTTAAGATCCTGGTTAACTTCCCCGATAGAAGCAAACTGATAGATTTCATTGTCACGGCCAATAGTCGTATGACCGTTAACCACAACATGAGACTTCAGTACGGTTCCTTCGCCAATGCTGACGTCTGAACCTACAATACAAAACGGACCAATGTGCGCGTTGGCACCGATAACGGCACCCTCTTCCACAATGGCAGTAGGATGGATAAAGGCAGTTTTATCAATCACGTATCAGGCCTCCCGGCTACGAGCACACATCATCGTCGCTTCGCAAACAACTTTACCGTCAACCATCGCCACGCCTTTAAAGCGGGTGAGGCCACGGCGAGTCTTCTCAAAGGTGACTTCCATGATCATCTGATCTCCAGGCACGACTGGACGCTTAAAGCGCGCTTCATCAATACCTGCGAAGTAATAAAGTTCACCTGGTTCGAGTTTACCCACGCTCTTGAATGCCAGAATACCAGTAGCTTGCGCCATGGCTTCCAGAATCAGCACGCCTGGAAAAATCGGTTTGCCCGGAAAATGCCCCTGGAAAAACGGCTCATTCACGGTGACATTTTTAACTGCGCGCAGAAAACGACCTTCTTCAAAGTCCAGCACACGATCGACCAGTAAAAACGGGTAACGGTGTGGCAGAAGCTCCAGAATCTCTTCAATGTGCAGAGTATGAGTGTCAGTAGTCAAAATACTCTTCCTGTCTAAATATACTGAAATGCAATAATAACACGGCCTGCCGGATTATAAGAAATCAGACAGGCCGGGAAGGTTGGCGCTTAGGGTGAGTCGTTAGTCTTGTTGACTGGTTTTACGCTCAAGAGCTTTGAGGCGCTTGCTCATGTCATCAATATTCATCACCAGCGCGGCGGTTTTACGCCAGGCCTTGTTCGGCTGCAGCGGTATGCCTGAGGAGTATACACCAGGCTCAGTGATCGGGCGCATAACCATGCCCATTCCGGTCACTGTGACTTTGTCGCAGATTTCCATGTGGCCATTGATAACGCTCGCACCGCCGATCATGCAGTAACGGCCAATTTTCAGGCTGCCTGCCATGATAACGCCGCCTGCAACGGCGGTATTGTCACCGATGACCACGTTGTGCGCAATCTGACACTGGTTATCAATGATAACGCCGTTGCCGATAACGGTATCGTCAAGCGCACCGCGATCGATAGTGGTGCATGCACCGATCTCCACGCGATCGCCAATAATGACGCGGCCTAGCTGGGGGATCTTCACCCAGTTGCCACGATCATTGGCGTAGCCGAAGCCATCTGAGCCGATAACGGTGCTGGATTGGATCAGGCAGTTTTCACCGATCGCAATTTCATGGTAAACGGAGACGTTCGCCCACAGGCGCGTTCCGGCACCGACAGTCGTGTCTTTACCAATGAAACAACCCGCACCAATGCGGACGTTATCGCCGAGAACAACTCCGGATTCGATAACCGCATTTGCCCCGATAGAGACGTTTTGACCGAGTTTCGCCGTCGCATCAACCACTGCGCTCGGGGCGATATCCTGCGCCGGCTGCGGCGTAGAATCGAGAATTTGGGCCATACGGGCGTAAGTCAGGTAGGGATTCTTCACTACCAGCGCCGCGCTTTTGGCAAAAGGTAAGTCGTCCGCCGTCATCACAACAGCAGAGGCCTGGCACAAGGCCAGGTGCTCACGGTACTTAGGATTTACCATGAACGTGATATGACCTGCTTTAGCGGATTGCATGGACGCAACAGCGGTGATGACGATATCGCCATCACCGTGTAATTCTGCATCCAACTGCTGAGCTAAATCAGCCAGTCGAATTGAAGGCATTACTTATTTAACCTGTTTCAGCACATCAGCGGTGATGTCTTTAACGTCACTGCTGTTGTAAGCAACGGTGTTTGCGTCAACAACCAGATCGATTTTCTGGTCAGCCGCTACGCTCTTCACTGCAGCCTGGATACGCGTAACCAGTTTGCCACGTTCTTCGTTAGAACGACGGGTACGATCCTGCTCAAAAGCCTGAGCTTTCTGAGAGAACGCCTGGCGCTGAGACATGATGTCTTTTTCCATCTTGCTGCGATCGCTCGCTTTCATGGTTGAGCCGTCACGTTGCAGACGCTGCATTTTGCTCTGCAGATCGGATTCTTGACGCTGCAGTTCGCTTGCACGACCTTTGAACTCGTTTTCCAGAGTCGCAGAAACACCTGTTTTCTGTGCAACCTGCTGGAACAAATTACCCATGTTAACAATTGCAATAGTATCTGCTGCTTGCGCAGACGCTGCCATTGCTAAACCCAGACCTGCAGCTAATAACCACTTTTTCACAATAAAACTCCTTACCATCCCATGAATGCCCGAAGGCACCGTTTTTTGCGAAGTCATGCAACCACGCGAGTGATCGTCAGATGTCATCGCTACTACTGCTACTTGCATTCCTTTGCACAAAACAATTACCAGGTTTTACCAATGTTAAACTGGAACTGTTCTGCTTTGTCTCCATCGTACTTTTTGAACGGTTGGGCGTAGGAGAAGACCAACGGCCCCAATGGCGACATCCATTGTAATGCGATACCTGCAGACATACGGATATTGCCCGCGTCGCCGTAATCAGGCACCCCTGCGGCTTGCATCTGCGCGGTGTTTTCCCAATTTGTATCCCAGACGGTACCGGCATCCCAGAAGAATGACGTACGGACTGAGTTGGCATATTTATCACTGATAAACGGCGTTGGAACAATCAGCTCAGCACTGGCCACGGCCATTGCGTTACCACCGACGGCGTCGTCAGATTTACACAAGGTTTTGTTACCACAGTTATCCTGATTCGGGCCGTAGTAAACCGCTTTAGGACCGATGTTGTTCGACTGGAAACCACGGACGGAACTTGAACCACCGGCATAGAAGTTTTCATAGAACGGCAGTTCTTTGCCGCCCAAACCATCACCGTAGCCCCAACGTGTACGACCCAACAGCACCCACTTGTGATCGTTATCGATCGGGAAGTAGGACGCGGTATCGAGCGTCACTTTGTAGAATTCGTTATCGGAGCCTGGGATTGTGACTTTACCATTCAGGTTAACGCGTGAACCTTCCGTCGGGAAGAACCCGCGGTCAAGGTGGTTATACGTCCAACCGTAGTTGAAGGTGAAATCATTCGCAGAGAAACTTGAATCGGTGTTATTAGTGCTCGTACCCTGGCCGATCGAATCCAGGTAGCGGTTCATTGCCACCTGTGGCTGCATATTGGACAGGTCGTTATGCACGTAACCCAGACCCGCACGCAGCGTGTTGTATTCATTAATCGGGAAGCCCAACGTTCCATCAAGGCCGTAGCTCTTGTTGGTGTACGAAGAAAGGTCCGCATCATCGGCTTTAAAGTCATTGTAGAAGATACGACCGCCGAGACTCACGCCATCAACCGTAAAGTACGGATTGGTCACGGAGAACTCAGAGTAAGTCTGATAGTCGTTCTTGGTACCGTTGATGCCGACAGAGTAGCCTGTACCCAGCCAGTTATCCTGCTGAACGCCCACCTGGAAGCTAATGCCGCTTTCCGTGCCGTAACCCACACCAAAGTTGAAGCTACCGGTGTTACGTTCTTTCACCTTGTAGACAACATCAACCTGATCCGGACTGCCTGGTACGCGCTGCGTATCCACATCAACGGTTTCGAAGTATCCCAAACGGTTCAGACGTTCTTTACCGGAATCCACGAGATCACTGCCAAGCCATGAACCTTCCATCTGACGCATTTCACGACGCAGGACCGCATCTTTGGAGGTATCGTTACCTTCAAAACGAATCTTACGCACGTAGTAACGGTTACCCGCATCGACGCTCACGTGCAGCTTGACGGTCTTGTCAGCATCATTGATTTCAGGCTGAGACTGTACGCGTGGATAGGCGTAGCCATAGCGACCCAAAAGTTTCTTGATGTTATCTTCCATTTTGGTCACTTTGGCACCGTTGTAGAGCTCACCTGGCTCTACTTTGGTCAGGCTTTCAATCTCCGCAGAGTGGCCTGCCAGGTTGCCACTGACCTCAACGCCCGACAGCTTGTACTGATCGCCTTCGGTAATGTTGACGGTGATGTAGATACCTTTTTTATCCGGCGTCAGGCTGACCTGAGTGGAATCGATATTGAAACGTGCGTAACCGCGATCCAGATAGTAGCTACGCAAGGTTTCAAGGTCGCCCGCGAGTTTCTGTTTCTGGTATTTACGATCGCCGACGACGTTCCACCACGGCACTTCGTCACGCAGCTGGAAGTTAGAGATCAGCTCATCGGTGCTGAACGCATGGTTACCGACGATGTTGATCTGTTGAATTTTGGCCGATACGCCTTCCTGGAAGACCAGTTTTAGGTCAACACGGTTACGCGGCAGCGGAGTCACAACGGCTTTAACGCTCGCGCTGTACTTACCGACACTGTAATAGAAGTCTTCCAGTCCCTTCTCGATATCACCGAGAGTGGTACGGTCGAGAGATTCGCCAACGCGAACGCCAGAGGCTTCGAGGTTCTGTTTGAGCATGTCATCTTTCACCGATTTATTACCGGAAAAAGTGATACTGGCAATCGTTGGGCGCTCTTTGACCTGCACCAACAACGTATCACCATCACGCAGAACACGAACATCCTCGAAGTTGCCAGTGGCAAACAGCGCACGGATGGTGTTACTGATGTCTTCATCAGTAACCGTATCGCCAGGACGAACTGGCATGCTGAGGAGGGCCGCACCAACAGCGACTCGCTGCAGGCCTTCGAAATGAATATCCTTCACTACGAATCCGTCAGCACCGTATACGGTCGCGCTGCCGAACAGCAGCGACGCTATGAGCAACTTTTTCATCGCCATCGTTATTATGCGTTCTTCCTAACACTCTCTCTACAACCGAGAGAAATCATTGAAAAGTGCAAGCCCCATTAACAGCACCAGCAATATTGAGCCAATGCGATAACTAAAGTCTTGAACTCGCTCGGATACCGGTCCGCCCTTCAGCTTTTCAATCGCCAGGAAGAGCAGATGACCCCCGTCTAAAACGGGTAGCGGGAACAGGTTGATAATGCCCAGATTCACACTGATGAGCGCAAGAAACATCAGATAGTAAATCAACCCAAACTCCGCTGACATCCCAGCCCCCTGAGCAATCGAAATTGGCCCACTGAGGTTGTTCAGTTTTACGTCACCGGTTATCAATTTCCCCAGCATCTGAACCGTCAACTTCATCAACTGCCCGGTTTTATCCGTGGCCTGAATGATGGCTGCGAACGGCCCGTACTGGCGCACTGTCTTGTACTCTTCGGGTAACGGGATGATTTTTGGAACCACCCCCGCAAACCCTTCAGCTTTCCCTTTACCGGGCTTTGTATCTGGTATCAGCGTTAAAGACAAGGAACTCCCTTGTCTGTCTATCTCCAGGCGCAGCGGCTTGCCGGGATTGTCTCGCACCAGAGTGACAAATGTCATCCACTGTGTGAGTGGCTGACCATCGACTTTAACGATCCTGTCGCCTGCTTGCAAACCTGCTTTGCGCGCGGCAGAGTCAATTTGCACTTCAGCCAGCACCGTCTCGACCTGTGCACCACGTGGTCGAATCCCCAGTGACGTGACGGGATCTTCCTTATCGGGCTCAAATGCCCAGTGGCGCAGATTAAGAATTTTATCCTGACGCTGCTGTGTTCCAAAAGGTGCAACGGTGAGCGTCGTTTGCTCATCGCCAATTTTTGTCACCAGCGCCAGACGGACTGCATCCCAATCAGGCGTTTCGATACCATCCACGGCTTTAAGTTCCGTGCCTGGTGCAATTTGTGCTTCTGCAGCAATCGAATTGGGCGTTATTTCACCAATAACCGGGCGCACACCAGGGACACCGATGATAAACACCAGCCACCAGGCGAAAATGGCAAAGATGAAATTGGCGATCGGACCGGCCGCAATAATAGCCGCACGCTGGCCAACGGTCTTATTGTTGAAGGCGTGGTGACGCATCTCCGGCGCTACCGGTTCGACGCGCTCATCCAGCATTTTGACGTAACCGCCCAGAGGGATAAGGGCGATGACATATTCGGTTCCCTGACGGTCAACACGACGCCAGAGCGCTTTACCAAAACCAATGGAAAAGCGCTCCACACGGACGCCGCAACGACGAGCAACCCAGAAATGACCAAATTCATGCACGGTGATTAATACACCCAGTGCAACAATGAATGCCGCCAGATTCCAGAGAATGCTCAGCATAAACCCTTCCGTTAAATCGTCCTGAAGACTAAAAGTAGCAGGCAAGCAAACACCGGAACCGCAGCCGTCAGGCTGTCAATTCGGTCAAGAATGCCACCGTGCCCAGGGATCAAACTCCCACTGTCTTTGATGCCGGCTTCTCGTTTAAACATACTTTCTGTTAAATCGCCCAGCACGGATGCCAGCGCGGCAACCAGAGAACACGTTAACAGCGTCGTTGGCGCAACGTCCAGATTCACACACAGACCATAAACCCAGGAGATAACCGCCGCAGTGAACAGCCCGCCAAGAAAACCTTGCCAGGTCTTGCCCGGAGAAACTTTTGGCGCCAGTTTATGTTTACCGAACAGCTTACCGAACATGTAGGCACCGGAATCAGCACCCCACACCAGAATCATGATGTAGAGCAGCCAAATCGCACCGCTGTAATGGTTATCATCATAATGCCAGGCACGCAGCGTCAGCATTCCCCAGAAGAAAGGGATAATGGTCAACAGACCAAACACCAGACGCAGCGTTTTGGAATTACGCCACAGCGCAGCAGAACCCGGATAAAACAACACCAACAGCAGTGCGACTATCCACCAGCCCAACGAGGCCCAAAGGGAGCCTTCAACCAGCGGTTGATGGACGTTGTGATGGTATTCCGGAAGCCAAAAGAGCATCGCGGAGAGAATTAATCCGCAAAGCACCGCCAGCCATACTCGCTGTGAACGAGATTTAAAACCGCTTAATTGACCCCATTCCCAGGCCGCCAGCATGCACACCACCAGGGTGACAATAGCGAAACCTATTGGCGGCAAAAGAAACAACGCCGCAATAACAACGGGTATTAAAACGAAAGCAGAGATCAGGCGATACTTCAGCAAGAGCTACCCCCATCAGGCTTTGTCGTCACCAGCCTCTGTGCCGCCGAAACGACGCTCTCGATTGGCAAAGGCATGCAACGCCCCTTCAAAGTCTTGTTCATCGAAATCGGGCCAGAGAACATCTGTAAAGTAAAGTTCGGCATAGGCAATTTGCCACAACAAAAAGTTACTAATGCGATGCTCTCCCCCTGTCCTAATTACTAAATCTACGGGAGCCAGTTCATGCATGCAGATTTGCTGAGCCAGCAAATCTTCGGTGATATCCTCAGGCCGCAACAGCCCTTCCTGGATTTGTGCAGCAAGATGCTGTACCCCCTGAATAATGTCCCAGCGGCCACCATAATTCGCAGCAATATTCAGCGTCAGACCGGTGTTGTTCTCGGTCAGCGCTTCTGCTTTACGAATACGCTCCTGTAAACGGGCGTTAAAGCGGCGGGTATCACCGATAATGCGCAAGCGTACATTGTGTCTGTGTAGGCTTTTTACTTCACTGTCCAGTGCCCAAACGAACAGTTCCATCAATGCGCTGACTTCCTGCTCTGGGCGATTCCAGTTCTCACTGCTAAAGGCGTAAAGCGTTAACGCCTCAATACCGTTATTTGCCGCAAAAGAGACGGCACGCCGCACCGATTTCGCTCCGGCTTTATGGCCGAAGGCACGGATCTTGCCTTGTCTCTTCGCCCAGCGACCGTTGCCGTCCATAATGATGGCCACATGATGGCAGCCGTGGGATGGCAGGTTCTCGCTGATTGGTTGGTTAGCAGACAACATAACGCGTTATTAGTCCATGAAAAGGAATTAGCGGTACCGGAATACAGACGCTTAGCGCAAAAAAGCCGTGTAAATCCACGGCTCCCTCAATAACACTTTGTCGTTACAGCGTTATCGGATGGCGCAGACTATAACACTGAAGCCCAGCGCTAACAAATGCCTGCGTGCCCGTTGCACGGATAATCATCAGCTTGCGAAGCGCATCACCTGCTGGTTTGCGACACTTCTTGCACGCGCGTCGACTTCCATCACCTCATCCACACATTCTGGCTCTTGCAAATTCAGAATGGACAGGACTTCGAGGTTCACGGCAGCAATGTCCGTGAAGTGAATTTTCGACGTCAGAAATGCCTCAACGCTCACTTCATTGGCGGCGTTCAGCGCGGTAGTTGCCGCCTGTCCCTGATCAAATGCGTCCATTGCCAGCTTCAGGCACGGGTAACGCTGATAATCAGGTTCTGCAAACGACAGCTCGCTTAATGCTTTGAAATCCAATGGATTAACGCCAGACTCAACGCGACCCGGCCAGGCCATAGTATGGGCAATTGGCGTGCGCATATCCGGCTCACCAAGCTGGGCCAGCACGCTGCCGTCACGGTAGCGCACCATCGAATGAATCACGGACTGCGGATGGATAATGACTTCCATCTGTTGAGCAGATGCGTTAAATAGCCAGCGCGCTTCTATGTATTCCAGACCTTTGTTCATCATGGTGGCAGAATCGACTGAAATTTTACGTCCCATCGACCAGTTCGGATGACGACAGGCCTGATCCGGCGTCATATCGCGCAGTTCAGACAGAGGCGTTTCACGGAACGGGCCACCAGATCCGGTAAGCAGAATCGACAAAACGCCATTCTGCTCAAGGGAAGCGTAACCCAGCTGATTTTGAATTGTTTCCGGTAAACTCTGAAAAATGGCGTTGTGCTCGCTGTCGACTGGCAGCAGACGCGCTCCGCTCTCTTTCACAGCGTCCATAAACAAACGTCCACAAGTGACCAGCGACTCTTTATTGGCAAGCAGAATGGTTTTTCCGGCGCGAATAGCCGCCAGCGTCGGCATCAATCCTGCGGCACCGACAATCGCCGCCATCACCTGGTCGACATCATCCAGCGCAGCGACATCGCAAGCAGCCTGTTGGCCACTCAGAACTTCCGTCTGGCTCCCGTGCTGACGCAGCGCAACAATCAGCGCAGCGGCGCTTTGCGCATCGTCCATAACGGCGTATTGCGGGGAGAACTCCAGGCATTGCTCAACCATACGCTCGACGTTTTTCCCGGCCACCAGCGCGGCAACAGAGAAAAGGCCGCGATTATTACGCACCACATCCAGCGTGCTGCAGCCAATGGAGCCTGTGGAGCCCAGAACGGTTAAATGCTTCATGAAAAATCCGAAGAAGAAAGTCTAAAAAGCAAAACGCCGCCAGCAAAACCCGAAGGTTTCCTGAACGGCGTTCATCAGATAACGTCAGAAATCAGAACTGCATCAATTCCGCTTCTTTTTCTGCCAGCGCCGCGTCCACTTTCTTGATAGCCGCGTCGGTCATTTTCTGCACATCGTCCTGGGAACGACGGTCGTCATCTTCGCTGATCTCTTTGTCTTTCAGCAGCGCTTTAACTTTATCGTTCGCATCACGGCGGACGTTACGCACGGAAACACGCGCTTGTTCTGCTTCACCGCGTACGATCTTGGTCAGATCTTTACGACGTTCTTCAGTCAGCGGAGGCAGCGGAACGCGAATGTCGGTGCCCGCAGAGCTCGGGTTCAGACCGAGATCGGACGCCATAATCGCTTTCTCAACGGCCGGGCTCAGAGAGCGGTCGAATACGTTGATTTTCAGGGTACGGGAATCTTCTACCGTCACGCTTGCCAGCTGACGCAACGGAGTCGGTGTACCGTAGTATTCGACAACGATGCCATCGAGCAGGCTTGGGGAAGCACGGCCCGTGCGGATTTTGCTGATCTGGTTTTTGAATGATTCTACGCATTTTTCCATGCGCACTTCGGCATCTTTTCTGATATCGCTAATCACGTTACGAATCCTTGAAATCTTGTCTCAGGCTGACCATACGCCACACCCGCCGATATGCGAGTGCGGTAAGTATAGCCCGTATAATTCCTGGCGCCGAAAAGGGCGGCCTGGTAAGCATCGCAAAATTAAAGTGGAATCTTACCTTTATTTCTCACTGACGGGTATTACTCAGTGATCAGTGTGCCTTCTTTTTCACCCATCACCACGCGACGCAGCGCGCCTGCTTTGTTCATGTTGAACACACGAATCGGCAGTTTATGATCACGAGCCAACGTGAACGCGGCAAGATCCATCACTTTTAGCTCTTTATCCAGTACTTCAGCATAGCTCAGCTGATCGTACATTGTCGCAGAAGGATCTTTTGCCGGGTCAGCGGTAAATACGCCGTCAACTTTGGTGGCTTTCAGTACCACGTCCGCTTCAATTTCGATACCGCGTAAGCACGCTGCGGAATCAGTGGTGAAGAACGGGTTACCGGTACCGGCGGAGAGGATAACTACGCGGTTATTACGCAGCAGGCTGATAGCCTCTGCCCAGCTGTAGTTGTCACACACGCCATTCAGCGGAATGGCGGACATCAGGCGGGCGTTCACATAGGCGCGATGGAGCGCATCACGCATAGCCAGGCCGTTCATGACGGTTGCCAGCATGCCCATGTGGTCGCCCACAACGCGGTTCATACCCGCTTTTGCCAGACCCGCACCACGGAAAAGGTTACCACCACCAATCACCACACCGACCTGGATCCCCAGTTCGACCAGTTCTTTAATTTCCTGCGCCATACGATCGAGAATGCTGGCATCGATACCGAAGCCTTCAGTTCCCTGCAGTGCTTCGCCACTGAGCTTCAGCAGAATGCGTTTGTAGACGGGTTTTGCATTGGTAGCCATATTTCTTTCCTGGGACTGTCAACGTTTGAAAGGGGTAAATTCTGGCGACAAGGATATGTCGCGCATCAGTGCAAGCCAATAGGAGCCTGACTAATTTTTACTTAATGGGGCTCAAAAAGAAGCCGCCCTCAGGCGGCTTCTTGTCGATAATTAAGACTGCTTGGACATTGCAGCAACTTCTGCTGCGAAGTCAGTCTCAACTTTCTGGATACCTTCGCCCACTTCAAAGCGGATGAAGTTAGTCACGGTAGCGTTGTTCTCTTTCAGGAACTGGCCAACGGTCTTGCTTGGTTCCATCACGAAAGGCTGGCCGGTCAGAGAAACTTCGCCGGTGAATTTCTTCATGCGGCCTTCAACCATTTTCTCTGCGATTTCTTTCGGCTTACCGGACTGCATCGCGATATCCAGCTGTACCTGGTATTCTTTTTCTACCACGTCAGCAGACACGTCTTCTGGGTTTACGAATTCTGGCTTGCTTGCTGCGATGTGCATTGCAACTTGCTTAACCAGCTCTTCGCTCGCGCCAATAGCTGAAACCAGAACACCGATGCGGGCACCGTGCAGGTAGCTACCCAGCACTTCGCCTTCCAGAGCAGAAACGCGACGGATGTTGATGTTCTCGCCGATTTTCGCAACCAGAGCAACACGCTCTTCTTCGAACTGTGCTTTCAGAACTTCAACGTCAGTGATTTTGCCAGCAACTGCTGCATCCAGAACTTTGTTAGCGAAAGCCTGGAAACCGCCGTCTTTAGCGACGAAGTCAGTCTGACAGTTAACTTCCAGAATGATGCCGTAGTTGCCATTGATCTTAGTGATGATCACGCCGTCAGCGGCAACGTTGCCTGCTTTTTTCGCTGCTTTGATAGCACCGGATTTACGCATGTTTTCGATTGCCAGCTCGATGTCGCCATTCGCTTCAGTCAGGGCTTTTTTACAATCCATCATGCCTGCGCCAGTACGTTCACGCAGCTCTTTAACCAGGGAGGCGGTAATTTCAGCCATTCTAAAATCCTCGGGAAATTGAAACCGCCCGGCGTGGGGCCAAACGGTTATAAAAGTGAAAAAGGGGCCGCTTAAGAGGGCCCCTATCCATACTCGGTACTAATAAGGGCTAAACCTTATTATTCAGCTTCTACGAAGCTTTCTTCCGCCTGGGAAGCCAGATCCTGAGAACGGCCTTCACGTACGGTCTGAGCAACGGCATTCAGATACAGGCTAACTGCACGGATTGCATCGTCGTTACCCGGGATAACGAAATCAACGCCATCTGGATCAGAGTTAGTATCAACGATAGCAAATACTGGGATACCCAAGTTGTTTGCTTCTTTGATAGCGATGTGCTCGTGGTCTGCATCGACAACAAACAGTGCGTCCGGCAGGCCGCCCATGTCTTTGATGCCGCCCAGGCTGTTTTCCAGCTTGCCCAGTTCACGAGTGCGCATCAGCGCTTCTTTCTTGGTCAGCTTGTCGAAGGTGCCGTCCTGAGACTGAGTTTCCAGGTCTTTCAGACGTTTGATAGACTGACGAACGGTTTTCCAGTTAGTCAGCATACCGCCCAACCAGCGATGGTTCACGAAGAACTGATCGCAGTTCAGAGCCGCTTCTTTTACCGCTTCGCTTGCTGCGCGCTTGGTACCAACGATCAGGATCTTACCTTTGCGAGAGGAGATCTTGTTCAGTTCAGCCAGAGCTTCGTTGAACATTGGTACAGTTTTCTCAAGGTTGATGATGTGAACTTTGTTACGCGCGCCGAAGATGAAAGGCTTCATTTTCGGGTTCCAGTAACGGGTCTGGTGACCGAAGTGTACACCAGCCTTGAGCATGTCGCGCATGGAAACAGTTGCCATGTTTAAAACCTCTATATAAAAGTTGGGGTTATGCCTCCACGTATCCCATACGACCGACCCCGAAGGGCACCCCGGCGTATGTGCCGATACGTGTGTGTTATTACACAATGTGAGATTTGTCGCTGCCAGACCGTTTCTGTGTATATCAAACGGAATGGAAGTTCGGCGCGCTTTATACCATAAATTGCGAGTGGAAACCAATAAATGTTGGTGTGAAGCGCTGTAATGATTCTCAATTTGGCAGTCGATAGCGACGGCTGTTACCATTGTCAGCACTTACACTAGTATTGCCGATAAATCGGCCTCGATGGACAGAATTCATGGCTATCTCTATTAAGACCCCAGAAGAAATTGAAAAAATGCGCGTGGCGGGCCGTCTGGCTGCCGAAGTGCTTGAAATGATCGAACCGTACATCAAGCCAGGTGTCAGCACCGGCGAGCTGGATCGTATCTGTGACGATTACATTGTTAATACTCAGCATGCGGTCTCCGCCTGCCTGGGCTATCACGGCTTCCCGAAATCCGTGTGCATCTCTATTAATGAAGTGGTGTGCCACGGTATTCCGGATGACGAAAAGCTGCTGAAAGATGGCGACATCGTTAACATCGACGTGACCGTCATTAAAGACGAATACCACGGCGATACCTCCAAAATGTTCATCGTCGGCAAACCGACCATCCTCGGCGAACGTCTGTGCCGTGTGACTCAGGAAAGCCTGTATCTCGCCCTACGTATGGTGAAGCCGGGTATCCGTCTTCGCACGCTGGGTGCAGCAATTCAGAAGTTTGCCGAAGCGGAAGGTTTCTCCGTCGTGCGTGAGTATTGCGGGCACGGCATTGGCCGCGTGTTCCATGAAGAACCGCAGGTTCTGCACTATGATGCTGATGACGGCGGCGTAGTACTTCAGGCCGGGATGACGTTCACCATCGAGCCGATGGTCAACTCTGGTGATTACCGTATCCGCACCATGAAAGACGGCTGGACGGTGAAAACCAAAGACCGGAGCTTGTCTGCACAGTACGAGCATACTATTGTGGTGACAGATAACGGCTGCGAAATAATGACGTTACGCAAGGATGACACTATCCCGGCGATAATCTCGCACAACGAATGATGAAAAGCCGGCGCGAGTCGGCTTTTTTATGGCGGGCGTCCTGCCCGCCACCCTTCGGGCCGCCGCAAGCGACGTTAAAATCGCTCCCGGCGATTTTTAACAGGTAATCGTTTTTTCTTATGGGTGGCGCGATGAGCAATTTCTTATCTGACACAGCCTTACCTGTTCTGCCAGGCCAGCCGGAAAACCCGGTCAGTTGGGAAGACGCGGAGCTGAACTGCGCCAGTATCAAGGCGCGTCTCGATGCGTTCCAGCGCTGGCTAGGTGACGCCTTCGACAGCGGCACATCTGCCGAACAGCTGATGACCGCCCGTACGGAATACATCGATCAGATGCTCCAGCGTCTGTGGTTGCATTACGGTTTTGGTGACATCGAAGATGCGGCGCTGGTTGCCGTGGGTGGCTATGGCCGCGGCGAACTGCATCCGCTTTCTGATATCGACTTACTCATCCTCAGCCGCAAAAAATTGCCCGACGAGCTGGCGCAGAAAATTGGGGAGTTGCTGACGCTGCTGTGGGATCTCAAACTCGAAGTCGGCCACAGCGTGCGCACCCTCGAAGAGTGTTTGCTGGAGGGGCTTTCTGACCTCACTGTCGCCACTAACCTGATTGAATCACGCCTGCTGATTGGCGACGTTACCCTCTTTCTCGAGCTGCAAAAGCATATTTTCAGCGAAGGCTTCTGGCCATCGGAAAAGTTTTTTGCCGCTAAAGTCGAAGAACAAAACGGTCGCCACCAGCGCTATCACGGCACCAGCTACAACCTCGAGCCTGATATCAAAAGTAGCCCCGGCGGCCTGCGTGATATCCACACCCTGCAATGGGTGGCGCGTCGTCATTTTGGCGCGACCTCGCTGGATGAAATGGTCGGCTTTGGCTTCCTGACCGAAGCTGAACGCAACGAGCTGAACGAGTGCTTACACCTGCTGTGGCGTATCCGTTTTGCGCTGCATCTGGAAATTAACCGCTACGACAACCGTCTGCTGTTCGATCGCCAGCTGAACGTGGCCCAACGGCTCAACTACAGCGGCGAAGGCAATCAGCCGGTTGAGCAAATGATGAAGGATTTCTATCGCGTCACCCGCCGAGTGGGCGAGCTCAACCAGATGCTACTCCAGCTGTTTGATGAAGCGATCCTCGCGTTGACCGCCGATGAAAAGCCGCGCCCGATCGATGACGATTTCCAGCTGCGCGGCACGCTCATCGACCTGCGCGACGATACCCTGTTCATGCGCGAGCCGCAGGCAATTCTGCGCATGTTCCACATCATGGTACGCAACAGCAGCATTACCGGTATTTACTCGACGACGCTGCGGCATCTGCGCCATGCTCGCCGTCATCTGCAACAGCCGCTGTGCTACATCCCCGAAGCGCGCGAGCTGTTCCTGAGCATGTTACGTCACCAGGGCGCCGTCAGCCGGGGGCTGCTGCCAATGCACCGTCACAGCGTGCTGTGGGCGTACATGCCGCAATGGTCACACATTGTCGGCCAGATGCAGTTTGACCTGTTCCACGCCTATACCGTCGATGAACACACCATTCGCGTGCTGCTAAAGCTGGAAAGCTTCGCCAAAGAGGAAACGCGTTCACGCCATCCGCTCTGTGTCGAACTGTGGCCGCGTCTTAATCACCCGGAACTGATCCTGATTGCCGCGCTGTTCCACGATATCGCCAAAGGCCGCGGAGGCGATCACTCAGTGCTTGGCGCTCAGGACATCCTCAAATTTGCAGAACTGCACGGGCTGAACTCACGCGAAACACAGCTTGTTGCATGGCTGGTACGTCATCATTTACTGATGTCCGTCACCGCCCAACGCCGTGATATTCAGGACCCGGAAGTCATCAAACAGTTCGCCGAAGAAGTGCAAACCGAAAACCGCCTGCGGTATCTGGTCTGCCTGACCGTCGCCGATATCTGCGCCACCAACGAAACGCTGTGGAATAGCTGGAAGCAGAGCCTGTTGCGTGAACTCTATTTCGCCACCGAAAAACAGCTGCGCCGTGGAATGCAGAACACGCCTGACATGCGCGAACGCGTGCGCCATCATCAGCTTCAGGCGTTAGCCCTGCTGCGGATGGACAATATCGACGAAGAGGCGCTGCATCATATTTGGGCACGCTGTCGGGCCAACTACTTTGTACGCCACACGCCAAACCAGCTTGCGTGGCATGCCCGTCATCTGCTTCAACACGACCTGAACGATCCGATGATCCTGCTGAGCCCGCAGGCGACACGCGGCGGTACGGAAATATTTATCTGGAGCCCGGACCGTCCGTATCTGTTCGCCGCCGTTTGCGCTGAACTGGACCGCCGTAATCTCAGCGTGCACGACGCACAAATTTTTACCACCCGCGACGGGATGGCGATGGACACCTTTATCGTGCTCGAACCCGACGGCAGTCCACTGTCCGGCGACAGGCATGAAGCCATTCGTCACGGCCTTGAACAGGCCATCACTCAGCATTCGTGGCAGGCCCCTGCCCCACGTCGTCAGCCAGCGAAACTGCGTCATTTTACCGTCGATACCGAGGTCAATTTCCTGCCGACACATACCGACAGAAAATCGTTCCTCGAACTGATTGCGCTCGACCAGCCGGGTTTACTGGCATGCGTCGGCCAGGTCTTCTCGGACCTCGGCATTTCGCTCCACGGGGCGAGAATTACGACCATTGGTGAACGAGTAGAAGATTTATTTATAATCGCGACAGCCGACCGGCGTGCTCTTAATAATGTGCTTCAGCAAGAAGTACAACAGCGGTTGACAGCGGCCCTCAATCCAAACGATAAAGGGTAGTGTGTTTTTTTTAATGGAAAGAGTTTAACAATGCAGCAGTTACAGAACGTTATTGAGTCCGCTTTTGAGCGCCGTGCCGACATCACTCCGGCGAATGTAGATACCGTTACCCGCGAAGCGGTTAACCAGGTTATTTCCCTGCTGGATTCCGGCGCGCTGCGCGTAGCGGAAAAGATTGACGGCCAGTGGGTTACGCATCAGTGGCTGAAGAAAGCTGTACTGCTCTCTTTCCGTATCAACGATAACCAGGTTATCGACGGAGCGGAAAGCCGCTACTTCGATAAAGTCCCGATGAAATTCGCCGACTACGACGAAGCGCGTTTCCAGAAAGAAGGTTTCCGCGTGGTGCCACCGGCAGCCGTTCGCCAGGGCGCATACATTGCACGTAACACCGTGTTGATGCCGTCCTACGTCAACATCGGCGCTTACGTCGACGAAGGCTCCATGGTTGATACCTGGGCGACTGTGGGTTCCTGTGCGCAGATCGGTAAAAACGTTCACCTGTCTGGTGGCGTAGGTATCGGTGGCGTGCTCGAGCCACTGCAGGCTAACCCAACCATCATCGAAGACAACTGCTTCATCGGCGCACGTTCCGAAGTGGTAGAAGGCGTTATCGTTGAAGAAGGGTCCGTGATTTCGATGGGCGTCTACCTCGGCCAGAGTACCAAAATTTACGACCGTGAAACCGGCGAAGTGTTCTACGGTCGCGTACCTGCGGGCTCGGTTGTCGTTTCCGGAAACCTGCCTTCAAAAGATGGCAAATACAGCCTGTACTGCGCGGTTATCGTGAAGAAAGTGGATGCGAAAACGCGCGGCAAAGTCGGCATTAACGAACTGCTGCGCACCATCGACTAAATCAGTCTGGAAAAAAGCGGGGGCAACCCCGCTTTTTTTATATCTGACGCTGGCGGAAAATGATTTTTCCGTTAATTATTCAAAGGTTATGTTTAACCGAAGGAACCGCTATGTACGACAATCTGAAAAGTTTGGGCATTACCAATCCTGATGAAATCGATCGTTACAGCCTCCGGCAGGAAGCCAACAACGATATCCTGAAAATCTATTTTCATAAGGATAAAGGCGAGTTTTTCGCGAAAAGCGTGAAGTTCAAATATCCGCGTCAGCGCAAAACGGTAGTGGCAGACGGTGTAGGTCAGGGTTACAAAGAAGTGCAGGAAATCAGCCCGAACCTGCGCTATGTGATCGATGAGCTGGATCAGATCTGCAAACGCGATCGCACCGAAGTGGATCTGAAACGTAAGATCCTCGACGACCTGCGCCATCTCGAAAGCGTGGTTGCCAATAAGATCAGCGAAATCGAATCCGATCTCGAGAAGTTAACCCGAGGAAAATAAGTCACCGCCTAGGTGCAATTCGCCAATACGCTCCCGGTCACCGCTGCCGATAATCCGCCGCGCGTATCCATAACGTTGATGCGGGAAAAGAAAAGCGCCCTCCTCCGTACGGAGAAGGGCGCTTGAGATTACTGCATTAACAGATAGATAGTGCTGTCGCCACGCTGAATATTCAGCGCCAGGACGCTCGGTTTGCTTTCAAGCAGCTTACGCAGATCAGCAATGTTTTTCACCGGCTGCTGGTTGGCGCCCACGATCACATCACCTTTTTTCAGGCCAATTTGCGCCGCCTGAGTACCCGGTTTGATGTTACTCACCACCACGCCTTTGTCTGCGCCTTTGTTACTCATCTCAGCGCCTTCAATACCGTTGAAAATGCTGCTGGAGTCAACCTGAGTCTGGCTGCTCTGCTGCAGTTCGAGAGACACATTTACCGGTTTGCCATCACGAACCAGGCCAAGCTCAATCTTGCTGCCAACAGGCATGGTACCAACCTGAGCACGCAGCGCGGAGAAGCTGCTGATTGGTTTACCGTTCAGCGAGGTGATCACATCACCTGCTTTAATACCCGCTTTCGCCGCGGAGGAGTTCGGTAGCACCTGGCTTACGAATGCGCCGCGCTGAGCATCAACTTTCATCGCTTTCGCGAGGTCAGAGCTCAATTCGGTACCCATAATGCCCAGCTCGCCACGTTTCACCTGGCCGTATTTAACCATCTGCTCGGTCAGACTTTTCACCATGTTGCTTGGGATAGCGAAGCCGATACCGATGTTGCCGCCGTCCGGAGCAAGGATCGCGGTGTTAATCCCGATAAGCTCACCGTTGAGGTTCACCAGCGCACCGCCGGAGTTACCGCGGTTAATGGCCGCATCGGTCTGGATAAAGTTTTCGTAGTTTTCAACATTCAGGCCACTTCGACCCAGCGCCGAAACGATACCGGACGTCACGGTTTCGCCGAGGCCAAACGGGTTACCGATAGCGACGGTATAGTCACCGACGCGCAGCGCATCGGAATCGGCGAGTTTAATCGCAGTCAGATTTTTTGGATCCTGAATTTGGATAAGCGCGATGTCAGAGCGAGGATCTTTACCCACCACTTTCGCATCAAATTTGCGGCCATCGCTCAGGGAAATTTTGATGGTGCTGGCGTTATCCACCACGTGGTTGTTGGTAACCACATAGCCTTTCGCCGCATCAATGATTACGCCAGAACCCAGCGCCATGAATTTTTCTTGCTGGGAGCCACCGTTACCCCCAGGCGCGCCTGGACCACCTTGTCCACCGCCCTGACAGAACGGAGAGTTCTGGAAAGGCGAACCGTCCTGGCAGAACGGGGAGTTATCACCAAAGAACTGCTGGAAGTTACGCCCCATACGCGGGGTATTCACCGTGGTGCTCCCTTCCACGTTAATGCTCACAACGGAAGGCATCACTTTTTCCAGCATCGGTGCCAGGCTTGGCATCTGCTGGGCAGTCGTGGAGGAAGAAGCCGTTTCCGCGGCCGATGCAGACAGCGGGGACAGGGCCAGACTTAAACTCAGAGCCAGTGCACTCATTGCTAACGTTGTTTTTTTCATATCTCGTAATCTCTAAATGTCAGATAAAGCAAAAGTTGCTGTGTATGTGACTGTCAGATTCAATTTATAACGCTAAGTTCCGGATTTAAGTTTCTGGAAAAAGTAAAAAAATATTGTCCGTCTTTACAAAACTTTCGCGTTATTCCACAGCCATCAAGCGGCGGTATTCATCCCAGGCATAGAGATCGGTCATGCCGCTGATATAATCCTGAATCAAACGACAGCGATAATAGTACTCCATCAACGGATATTCGGTGGCGTCACGCGGGATTTTATTTACCGCTTCAACGTACGCCAGACGATGTCGCGTCGACAGTTTCTGAAACAGACGACTTTCAATCGGCAAATGGCGCAAGCGTTCTTTTTCCACCAGCTCGTTAAAATCCGCGAGCGATAATTTCAGTAGCGGCTGGTAGATGTCCAGCAGCCCGCTAATCACGCGGTATCCCTGCAATTCCAGTTGCTCAACGTCAGGATGACTGAATACCTGTTTAATGGCGACGTTTTTATATAATTCAAGTAGCTGGCTGTAATCGCTTTCGTCTTCTAGTAGAGCGTGGTTGAAATCCCCGGTATATATCTTCGGCAGGTTATCGATAAATCTCTGCGCGGCGTAAGGCACCAGCTTATTCAGCGTATTCACCCGCAAATACATAAAGAACTGATCTTCTGTACTGCGACTTAAGGTATTAGCCCGAGATTTATCCCAGGCGTTTTCGACAACCTGTGAGAACAGCGAACCTTTTGCGTGCGTGCCCCACGCGTCATGCAGATGCTGATAAAGTTGCTCCACGCTAAAAATGCGTTTCTCAACGGCGTCTTCCAGGTCGGCCACGCAATAAGAAATATCGTCGGCAGCTTCCATAATCCACGTCAATGGAAAGCGACTGTAAGGGGCTAAATCGAGTTCTTTACGTAACCTCGCAATATAGGCCTCTTCGGCGAAATAATAGCCAGGTTTCTTCATTAAATAGCTGTGACTTTCTGGCGGCTTGCCTCGCCACCATGCAGGACGCGTGTACTTCAGAATACAGCCGACCTGCGCCCAGGTGAGATTCATACGCATCAACGTATGTACCAGGCGAATACCCTGGGCGTTGCCTTCAAACTGGCAGAGATCCTGGCGCACCCGACGACGGAGTTCATTCAGGGTATCTTCCCCATCGCGCAGACGCAGCGTGCCGACCAGGCAACGATCGTCGCTTAATGGCTGACTGGCTGCATCCGCTGGCCACAGGCGCTGGCGAAACCAGTCGTTAATCGCCGCTTCACCAAAATGCCCAAACGGCGGATTGCCGATATCGTGCATCAAACAGGCCATCTCGACGATACTTTCGAACGGCCCGGTCAGTTCATCCAGCCCGTATGCCTCCAGCAGCTTACGCTCCTTCAGGCGGCTCAGCACTTCTTTAGCGATATAGCGCCCGACCTGCTGAACTTCCATAGAGTGCGTCAGCCGCGTGCGCACCGCCGCATTGCGTTCCAGCGGGAAGACCTGAGTTTTCTGCTGCAGCCGACGAATAGCCGGGGAATTGACGATGCGCCCGCGATCACTTTCGAAGATCCGCAGGATTTCATGTTCCGTCGCGGCGCTCTGCGGCGAGCGGTAACGCCGACGCCAGTTTATCTTTGTGCGAAAATCAATTGTGGCCATAGCCTCTCCCGGTCCGGAAATGCGTGCTCCATGATAAACTATGCCTTTAAACCCATCACATCGCGAGTAAATCTATGAAAATCGGCATTATTGGTGCAATGGAAGAAGAAGTGACGCTACTGCGTGACAAAATCCAGAACCGTCAGACTATCACCATCGGCGGGAGCGAAATTTACACCGGCCAGCTGAATGGCGTTGACGTTGCCCTGCTGAAATCAGGGATCGGCAAAGTGGCTGCCGCGATGGGTGCCGCCCTGCTGATCGAACGCTGCAAACCAGACGTCATCATTAACACCGGTTCCGCAGGCGGCCTGGCCCCTACGCTGAAAGTGGGCGATATCGTCGTCTCCGATGAAGCGCGCTACCACGATGCCGACGTCACCGCATTTGGCTATGAATACGGCCAGCTACCGGGCTGCCCGGCAGGCTTCGCAGCTGATGCGAAACTGATTGAAGCAGCAGAAAATTGCATCAAACAGCTTAACCTGAACGCCGTACGTGGGCTTATCGTCAGCGGCGATGCGTTCATTAATGGTTCCGTCAGTCTGGCGAAAATCCGCCACAACTTCCCGCAGGCGGTTGCCGTGGAAATGGAAGCCACCGCTATCGCACACGTCTGTCATAACTTCGGCGTGCCGTTCGTTGTTGTTCGCGCCATTTCTGACGTCGCCGATCAGCAGTCGCACCTGAGCTTTGATGAGTTCCTCGCCGTCGCCGCTAAACAGTCGACCCTGATGGTCGAAACGCTGGTCCAGAACCTGGCGAATGCGTAACGGCCTGACATCGGGCCTTTTCGCCCTGCTGTTGACCTTTCCGGCGTGGCTGATAGCCGCGCCGAGGGTGGTAACGCTTTCCCCTGCCAATACTGAACTGGCTTTCGCCGCGGGTATTACCCCGGTGGGCGTGAGCAGCTTTTCTGATTATCCTCCGCAAGCGTCCAATATCGAAGAAATCGCCAGCTGGCAGGGGATAAATCTGGAACGCATCGTGGCGCTCAAGCCCGATGTCGTGCTGGCATGGCGCGACGGCAATGCCGAGCGACAGGTGAACCAGCTGAGCGCGTTGGGCATTAAAGTGGTGTGGGTAGAGACCGGCAGCGTGGAGCACATTGCTGACGCGTTGCAGCAGCTGGCGGCCTGGAGTCCAGCACCCGAACAGGCGAAACAGGCAGCGCAGTCGTTGCGCCATGATTTCGCCGCGCTGAAGCAAGAATATGCTCACCGCCAGAAAAAAACGGCATTTTTGCAATTTGGCACTAATCCGTTATTTACCAGCAATAAAAACTCGATTCAGAACGAAGTGATAGAGGCCTGCGGGGGAGCGAATATTTTTGCTACCAGCCGCGTTCCGTGGCCACAGGTTAGCCGCGAACAGGTGCTCGCCCGGCAGCCTCAGCTGATTATCACCGCCGGAGGCGACACTGAAGTGACAAAAATTCAGCAGTTCTGGGGGAGTCAGCTCAAAATTCCGGTTATTCCCGTAAACAGCGACTGGTTTGAACGCGCCTCCCCGCGTATTATCCTCGCCGCGAAACAACTCTGCACCGCAATGGCGCAGGTCAATTAACGGGAAACGCATCAATGCTTGTCTATTGGCTGGATATCGTGGGTACCGCCGTATTTGCCATTTCCGGGGTTCTGCTGGCCGGTAAGCTACGTATGGACCCATTTGGCGTACTGGTGCTCGGCGTGGTGACTGCAGTGGGCGGCGGAACGATCCGCGATATGGCGCTGGCGCACGGCCCGGTATTCTGGGTAAAAGATCCCACCGATTTGGTGGTGGCGATGGTCACCAGCATGTTGACCATTTTGTTGGTGCGTCAGCCGCGTCGCCTGCCGAAATGGATATTGCCGGTGCTGGATGCAGTCGGCCTCGCGGTGTTTGTCGGTATCGGCGTGAACAAAGCGTTTATTGCCGGAACCGGCCCGCTGGTCGCTATCTGCATGGGCGTGATAACGGGCGTCGGCGGCGGGATTATCCGTGACGTTCTGGCGCGCGAAGTGCCGATGATCCTGCGGACCGAAATCTACGCCACCGCCTGTATTCTGGGTGGGATCGTGCACGCTACCGCGTATTTCACCTTCGGAATACCGCTGGAGAACGCGGCCATGCTCGGCATGTTGGTGACGCTCGTGATTCGCCTTGCGGCGATCCACTGGCACCTGAAGCTTCCGACCTTCGCCTTAGACGAGAACTCCAGATAGCAAAAAGCCGTGTCGATGACACGGCTTTAGATTGCTGACAAAGAAGGAAAAAGCGTGGTTTTTCCTTCTTTGTGGTCATCAGCCGAAAATCAATGAATTGATTTTCCTGTTATTTATCTGGTGCGATCTGTTCGTATCTCAAACGTTTTAGGTTTGTCATCAGTCTGAAGCCGTGTCGATGACACGGCTTTTTTGTTTCAGCATTCCAGAACTTAAACGCTGAAAGAGGAACCGCACCCACAGGTGCTTTTGGCATTCGGGTTGGTCACGATGAAACGCGAACCTTCCAGACCTTCGGTGTAATCCACCGAACCACCCACCAGATATTGCAGGCTCATCGGGTCAACGACCAGGCCGACGCCTTCTTTCTCAATGGTCATATCACCATCGTTAATCTGATCGTCAAAAGTGAAGCCGTACTGGAACCCGCTGCAACCACCGCCGGTGATATAGACGCGCAGTTTCAGGTTCGGATTCTCTTCATCCGCAATCAGGTTTTTTACTTTGCTGGCGGCCGCATCAGTAAACTGCAGAGGCAGCGCTACGTCATCACTCATTTCACACTCCGGTTAATTCGCACTGGCTAAAGTCTCGCCAGGTCTTTTGCTCATTATCCAATACCTGACTAAATCGTTCAAGTATTCTCCCCGACGGCCTGTTTTTCTTTCTCCTCTTTCTCTGCTTTTTCGGCTTCCTGCTTCGCAAGAGTACGGGTCAGAATCGAGGAGTACAGCGGTTTCCCGCCCAGAAACTGGGCTAATAGTGTTGCGCCAAGACAGGTAATAATCATTGGCAAAATGAGCTGATAGTTGTCTGTCATTTCCAGAACTAACACGATACCGGTCAGCGGCGCACGCACAGATGCCGCGAACAGCGCGCCCATTCCAGCGATGGCAAAGGTGCCCGGCTCCAGATGATAATGCGGGAACCACGCCGTTGCCGCCATGCCGAATGCGGTACCGAGCAGCGTGCCGAGTGCGAGCATCGGGGCAAAAATGCCGCCAGGCGCACCCGACGAGAAGCACAGTAACGTCGTCACGACGCGCGCAATAAAGATAAACATCAGCAGGCCGACGGTGTAATGCCCCGCCGCCGCGATAGGAATGAGGTTGAACCCACCGCCTGCCGCTTCCGGCTCAATCAGGCCGAGCACGCCGCAGATACCGCCGAGCAGGCCGCCAATCAACACCCACTTCTTGATATCGCCGCCGTGAATACGCTGGAACATATCCTGTGTACGCAGCACCAGGTTGTTAAACAGCGGTCCGACGCAGCCGAAAATCATCCCCAGCACCAGATACAGCCACAGGGTGTTTACTGGCGCATTCGCGAGCTTTCCAACCTCAATGACGGCGGTTTCACCGTTGAAGATACGGAACACTACGCTGGACATGATAACGCCAATGAAAACGGCCTTAATCGAAATCAGGTTGTAGCGGAACTGCGGGCGCATCTCTTCGATGATAAAGAGAATGCCCGCCAGAGGAGCATTAAACGCCGCGGCCAGACCTGCGGCCGCACCGGTTGCCAGTAGCGAGTGACGCGCTTCTGCGGTACGCAAACGGAAGATATCCAGCACCATGCGGCCAATATTGCCGCCAAGTTGCACTGTAGGGCCTTCACGACCGAGCACCATTCCGGCCCCCAGCGTACCCATGCCGCCAATAAATTTCACCGGAATGACGCGCCACCAGCGAACCGGACGCAGCTCTTCGAGCGCACCTTCGATTTCAGGAATCCCTGACCCGCCCGCTTCCGGCGCGAAACGGCGCACCAGGATGTAGCCGACCATCGCCAGCAGCCCGGAAAGAATAAAGGCCAACGGCCAAACTAAAAACCAGTGATCCGCCACCTGCGCCAACGTACCGATGCGCACGTTTTGCACCCAGTTCACGGCTTTTTCAAAAGCGACACCCACCAGGCCGGCTAAAGTGCCAACCAGTGCGGCCATCAACAGGATGGCTAACGGTGTTTTATCCCTGCGAACTAAACGGCGTACCGCATCCCCGCGGCGCAATCGAACGATTTGCTGTGATTCAAAAGAGGGAGTTTCTGCTTTCATGCCATTATCATTAATTGGTAGGACAAATTGCGAATTGCATTGTAACCACCCGAAGGCGGTACGTCGCGTTAAAATTCCTTCATTATTACATTGTTTCAATTGGGCAAAACTTTCATAACCTTCCGGGAATAAATTAGAATAGTCGGCTAACATGCTTTCTACGAACCAGGAACCTCGAATGAGCAAATCTGAGAATCTCTACAGTGCGGCACGCGAACTGATCCCCGGCGGTGTCAACTCGCCGGTCCGCGCCTTTACCGGCGTGGGCGGTACCCCACTGTTTGTCGAACGTGCCGACGGCGCGTATCTGTACGATGTGGATGGTAAAGCCTACATCGACTACGTCGGTTCCTGGGGTCCGATGGTGCTCGGCCATAACCACCCGGCCATTCGTAACGCGGTAATTGAAGCGGCATCGCGCGGACTGAGTTTCGGCGCACCAACAGAAATGGAAGTGAAAATGGCGGCGCTGGTGACCGAGCTGGTGCCGACCATGGACATGGTGCGTATGGTTAACTCCGGTACGGAAGCGACCATGAGCGCCATCCGCCTGGCGCGCGGTTTTACCGGGCGTGACAAAATCATCAAATTCGAAGGCTGCTATCACGGCCACGCCGACTGCCTGCTGGTGAAAGCCGGTTCCGGTGCGCTGACCCTCGGCCAGCCAAACTCCCCGGGCGTTCCGGCGGATTTTGCCAAACACACGCTGACCTGTACCTATAACGATCTGGCGTCCGTGCGTGAAGCGTTCGAGCAGTATCCGCAGGATATCGCCTGCATTATCGTCGAACCTGTTGCGGGCAACATGAACTGCATTCCACCGCAGCCAGACTTCCTGCCGGGTCTGCGCGCGCTGTGTGACGAATTTGGCGCGCTGTTCATTATCGATGAAGTGATGACCGGCTTCAGAGTTGCCCTGGCTGGCGCTCAGGATTACTACGATGTGGTTCCGGACCTGACCTGTCTGGGCAAAATCATTGGTGGCGGGATGCCTGTTGGTGCCTTTGGTGGCCGCCGCGAAGTGATGGACGCGCTGGCGCCAACCGGTCCGGTTTACCAGGCGGGAACGCTGTCCGGTAACCCGATTGCGATGGCTGCCGGCTACGCCTGTCTGACGGAAGTCGCCCAGCCGGGTATTCACGAAACCCTGACCAGCCTGACCAACCAGTTAGCGGAAGGCCTGCTGCGCGCTGCGCGTGATACAGGGATCCCGCTGGTCGTGAATAATGTGGGCGGGATGTTCGGCATCTTCTTCACTGACGCAAAAACCGTAACCTGCTATCAGGACGTGGTGAAATGCGATGTGGAACGCTTCAAGAAATTCTTCCATCTGATGTTGGAAGAAGGCGTTTATCTGGCACCGTCAGCGTTCGAAGCGGGCTTTATGTCCGTGGCGCATACCGAGCAGGATATCAACAACACCATCGACGCGGCGCGTAAGGTGTTTGCCAAACTGTAGAGCTGGATGCCGGGCGGCGCTCTGCTTGCCCGGCCTACAACTTGTCGCCCCGGTAAGCGAAGCACCACCGGGGAAAATCACCGGCTCTGCTTCCTCAGCAGATAAATAAAGTACGGTGCGCCGATAAACGTCGACAGCAGACCGGCCGGGATTTGGTACGGGAACAGCACCATCCGTCCGCACCAGTCAGCAATAACCAACATAATCCCCCCCACCAGAGCAGACAGAATCATGTGCGGCATCGTCCTGCGAAAACCCATCATCCGCGCGATATGCGGCGCCATCAGGCCAATAAAGCTCAGCGGACCAATGGTCATTGTCGCCGTCGCCGTCAGGCTGGCGGCTAACAGCAGTAGCGCCATGCGCGTCGGAGTCAGCGCCATGCCCACCGCGCGGGCAGTGTCACCCCCGAGCGGCAGTATCGTCAGCCAGCGCCGACACAGCGGCGTCAGCGCCAGCAACACAATCATCACCAGTCCGGTGTGCAGCACCTGCTCGTACGACGCGTTATACGTAGAACCGGAAATCCAGGTGAGGATCTGCGCCATGCGCGGATCGCCACTCGCCTGCAGCATCATCAGCAGCATCGTAAACGCGGTACTGAGCGCCATCCCGGCCAGCAGCATTCGGTGCGGAGAGAATCCGCCCCGACCGGAGGCTATCAGGATAATCATCAGCGTCACCGCCGCACCCAGGCTGCCCGCCGGCAGCAGCCAGCCAAAGGCATTACCCGGCACGAAGAACAGCATCAACACCACGCCAAACGCAGCACCGGAGGAAATACCCAGCACTTCCGGGCTCGCCATCGGGTTGCCGGTCAGGCGTTGAATAATACAGCCCGCAACCGCCAGCATGATCCCGGCAATCAGCGCCGCCAGAATTCGCGGCGCACGCCACTCCATCAGTGCATTCAGTAAATCGCCCGTCGCCCAGTGCCAGCCCTGAGCATCCCGCCCGAGCGACAGCGCAGCCAGCATACCAATCAGCAACACACCACAACCGGCCAACGCCCACACCAGCACCCGCTGGCGTTCAGCCGCCACGCGATCGCCCGCATCCATCGCCGGAGCGCTAATGCTGCGCAGACGCGGCAGCAACCACAGCAACAACGGGGCGCCAATCAGCGCGGTGACGGAGCCGGTAGAGACTTCCATCCACACCTGTGAGAGCCACAAAATAAGCTGGTCAGAAAGCCAGAGGATCAGTGCCCCAATCAGCGGGGCCAGTATCAGACGCGAAAGCAAACGTCGCGCGCCGAGCATTTTCGCCAGCAGCGGCGCGAACAGGCCGATGAAGCCGATAATACCCACCGCATTCACCAGCAGCGCGCTGATAACAATCGCCAGCGTCAGCGCCCCGAGGCGGGCCAATGACAACGCCAGGCCCAAATTGCGCGCCACGCCGTCGTCGAGTCCCATCAGGGTTAACGGGCGCAGCAGCAGAAGTGTGAGCATCACGCCGCCGAGCAGTTGCGGCCAAAGATGCTGCACTACGCTCCAGTCGGTTTGCGTCAGCGTGCCGGTACTCCACAGGAACATGCTTTGCAGCTGGTCGTGATGGAAAATCACCAGTAGCTGGTTCACCGCGCCGCAGTACATGCTCACCACCAGCCCGGCGAGGATCAGCGTCACTGGCGACAAACGCTTGCCCCAGGAAACGCCAAACACCAACGCGCCGACCACACAGGCCCCCGCCAGTGCCGCAAACTGCGTTGAGAATGCGCCCGGAACGGCCCACAGCGTGGTTACCGTGATGCCAAGCTGTGCGCCGGTGGCGACGCCAAGCGTCGTCGGTTCAGCAAGTGGATTACGTAAAACCTGTTGGAACAGGACGCCGACCAGCCCAAGCCCGGCGCCGACGAGCAGCGAGATAACCACGCGCGGCAGCAAACTGTAGTGGAACAGCATCTGACGGATGCTATCGACGTTCGGCTGCCACAGCGCTTCCCGCCACTGCCCGCGCGGCAGCGCCACGTTAAAGTTATGCCAGCTCAGCCACGCCGAAGCGATAAACAGCACGCAGAGAATGAATACCGGGAAACGCGCGATGCGCTGGCTCATGCCTTGCCTCCCAACGCGTTATCGAGAATACGGATAAAATTCATCACCGACAGCGTCGCACCGTAGAACCACACGGCGGGCACGCGCTGGAAGCGCTGCTGACGCACAAACGGCATCGCCTGCCACAGCGGCGTGGCCATCAGTTTTTGCATGTCGGCTTCGTTGCCGTGGTCGAAACAGATAACGTCTGCATCTTTAAACTCGCCGAGTTTGTCGATGCCGACCACCTGGCTGCCCCAGAAGTTGGTTTCGCCCTGCCAGGCATTCACTATCCCGTACTCATCAAGGATTTGCTGGAACAGGCAGTTCGGACCGAAGGCCAGTACATGACGGGCATCGAGCAACGTTACCATCAGCAGAGGTCGTTCGCCGCGCGCGGCAAAACGCGGTTTATGCTGCGCCACAAATTCATCGAAATGGTTGAGATGCGCGTGAGCCTGGTTTTCCATGCCCAGCAACTGGCCCATTTCCACAAGCGACCTGCGGGCATTCGCCAGCGGATGTTTGCCGTCACTGAAATTGAAACCGCGGCCCGGGGCGATACGCGCCAGTTTTTCTGGCGACGGACCATAACCTGCCGACCACACCATGTACGACGGTTTCATTTCGGTCAGCAGTTCGAGATTAGGTTCGGTACGCAAGCCAACGTCAATCACCGACGCAGGCAGCGCCGGTTCGTTCACCCACAGGGTGTAATTGGGAATGTCGGCCACGCCATACGGCATTACGCCCAGCGCCAGCAGCAGTTCCACCGGCAGCCATTCGAGGGCCACGATGCGGTGCGGATCCACCGTCGCGGCGTGCGCGCTTTTCATCTGCCAGAGCAGCGGAGACAGTGCCATAGCCGTCAATAAACGACGACGGCTTATCGAGAGGGAATCATTCATCAATAAACAAAGCTTACCGGGGCAGCACCCGCCGGATGCGGCAGGATCCCCATCGGAATTCCGTAAATTTTTTCCAGCGTTTCGCCACGCATCAGCGTTTCCGGCGTGCCCTGGGCAATCATTTCGCCACCGCGCAACGCCACCAGATAGTCGCAGTAGCGCGCCGCCATGTTGATGTCATGCAGCACCGCAATCACCGTCAGCCCGCGCTGTTGGCTGAGACGATGCACCAGCGCCAGGACGTCGACCTGATGGGCAATATCCAGCGCCGACGTCGGTTCATCCAGCAGCAGACAACGGCTGTCCTGCGCCACCAGCATCGCAATCCACGCGCGCTGGCGTTCGCCGCCGGAAAGACTGTCCACCAGGCGATGGGCCAGCGGTTTCAGTCCCACCAACGAAATCGCTTCTTCCACTTTCTCGCGGTCCGCTGCGCCAAATCGCCCCAACGCACCATGCCACGGATAGCGGCCAATCGCCACCAGCTCGCGAACCGTCATTCCTTCTGCCTGCGGTAACTGCTGAGGCAGATAGGCCACCTTGCGGGCAAACGCTTTGCTGTTCCAGCTCTCCAGCGGCTGCCCGTCCAGCAAAATATCGCCTTCAGAGGGCGGCTGGTGACGGCCCAACATTTTTAACAGCGTGGATTTACCTGAACCGTTATGACCGATAAGGCCGGTCACTTTTCCCGGTGGAAAGGTCAGCGAAAGCGGGTGCAGCAGCGTACGGCCTGGCACACGAAAGGTGACATCGTTCAGGGCGAACGTGGTGTCGGTATGAGTTGTGGTGTCCTGCATAGCGGCCAACTTGTCAAAAGGGCACGGCGAACCGTGCCCAAAGAGGAGATTAGAAACGGAAGGTGGCTGTTGCCACAACCTGACGCTCTGCGCCCCAGTAGCACGCGTATTCGCTGTAGCAGCTGGAGACGTAATCACGATCGAACAGGTTGGTAACGTTCACACCCACCGACGATCCCGGCAGACCGAAGCGTGCCAGATCGTATTTCACGGTCGCGTCCATCAGCGCATAACCTGCCACATTGAACGATTCATACGCCTTAGGCGAGTTCGCTGAGTAGTAGCTGACGGTGTTGCCGATGTAACGTCCGCCCGCGCCGATCGTCAGACCGCTGAGCGCGGTTTCGTGGAAGGTGTAATCCGCCCACAGAGAAGCCATGTTACGTGGGATCTCTGCCGGACGTTTGCCTTCATACCAGGTATCGTGCGTGTATTCCGCATCGGTGTAGGTATAAGACGCCGTCACGTTGACGTTGGCATTCACCGCAGCCTTCGCTTCCAGCTCTACGCCACGGGAACGAATTTCGCCACCCTGCACGCTGAATCCGCTGGTCGGCGCACTCGGGTCTGCCGTCAGGTTGCCATCTTTGGTCAGCTGATACACCGCCGCCGTCAGGACAACCGGCATGTCTTTCGGCACGTACTTCACGCCCGCTTCATATTGCTTACCGTTCGATGGATCAAACGGTTTGCCCTCTTTGGTGGCACCGGAAATCGGCTCGAAGGATTCGCTGTAGCTGAAGTATGGGGAAATACCGTTGTCGAACAGATAGTTCAGGCCACCGCGCCAGGTGAACTGATGATCGTTAACTTCCGCCGTGGTATTTGACGAACGGGTCAGGGTAGACGTTTTCGCGAAGTCATAGCGACCGCCCAGCGTCAGCACCCACTTATCCCATTCCGCCTGATCCTGCACGTACAAACCGGTCTGTTCCTGACGGTTCAGCACCGCATAAGGGAATGTCACCTTAATGTTCGGATCGCCGTACTGCGGGTTGCCCATGCTGATCGGATCGGCTGAACCATAGTCAGCATCAATGTCATTACGCATACGCATATAGTCCACACCGGTCAACAGCGTGTGATCCACTTCGCCAGTGGCAAATTTGGACTGCAGCTGGTTATCAACGGTGAAGCTGTTCAGGTTTTCATCGGAACGCACATACGCGCGGCTGATCTGGCCCGGCGCAATGTAGCCGTTGCCATAAACAGAGCGGTACAGAGTATTCACCTGAGCGTAGCGCAGGTTCTGGCGCACGGTGAAGGTGTCGTTGAATTCATGAGAGAAGCTGTAGCCCACCATCTTCTGACGGCGCGCCATTTTGTTATCCGATTCGCCTTCGTTGAAGTCGGTTGGAAGCTTGTGCTCGTTGCCATTCGCGTCGTGGTACGGCACGACCGTTCCTTCGCGCGGCAGCCAGCCGTAGTAACCGGCATCCGGATCGCTCTGGAAGTTGCTCAGGAAGGTGAAGTCGGTTTTGTCATCCGGGCGCCAGCTAAAGGACGGTGCAATCGCATAGCGGGTGGATTTCACCATTTCCTGCTGCGCATTCTGGCTGCTGCCCAGACCGGTCAGGCGGTAAGACCACACGCCGTCGTCGTCAATCGCATCGCTGAAGTCAAAACCGGTCTGCCACAGGTTGTCAGTACCCATTTTGAACTGAATTTCTTTTAACGGCTCTGTGGTCGGACGCTTGCTGACCATGCTGACGATACCGCCCGGGTTACTTTTTCCGTACAGAACGGAAACCGGGCCGCGCATCACTTCCACACGCTCCAGGAAATACGGGTCCATCGACATTTCAGAGTAGTTATCACCCTGAAGCTTCATGCCGTCGAGGTACTGGTTGGTGTTGACCGTGGACGAGGTGGTGAAACCGCGAATCGACACCACATCATAAGTATTGGAGCTGCCGCGCGTGGCGAAAACGCCTGGCGTATAGGCCAGTGCTTGTTTCACCGTGGTCGGCTGCTTCATGTCCATTTCTTCACGCGTCACAACTGAAATCGACTGCGGGGTCTTTTCAATTGGGGTGTCGGTTTTCGTGGCGGTGGCGGAATGTTTGGCTGCGACAGTAGCCGCTGGGCCCCACGCGCTTTCCTGCGGCGCCGCAGGGGCGGCCGTCACAGTCAGGGTTTCTTCCTTCGGTTGTGTTGCCGCCTGTGCGTTGACAGACATGCCGCTAACCGCTGTGGCTACTACCCATGCGAGCTTGCGCAGTGAGGTATTCATTGGCTGAGCAGTGTTGAGACGCGCCATTATTGTTCTCTGATGATATTGAGTGAATGATAACGTAAACGAGAATTATTATTATGCCCGCAGAATAATAGGCGAAACGCGGAAGTCATAGCAAGCGGAATACGCCCCTGGCAGCATTGAGGGTTTAAAAAATAACCGCAGGGTAAGTAGGGAGTTAAAAGAAGGTTAAAACAAGGGTCGAAATTGCCCCTCCCCTTAAAAGGGTGAGGGGCTCAGGCTTAGTTACTACCAAACATATCTTTAATCCAGCCCGCTACGCCGTCGCTTTTTTCCTGCTTCGCTGGCTGCTGTTGCTGTTGCTGTTGTTGAGGCTGCTGTGGCTGTTGTTGCTGCTGACCGCCGAACGGATTTGCGTCCTGCTGTTGCTGTTGCATAGCCTGGCTCTGCTGACACAGCTGATCCGGATTGGTCGTCCAGACCGGCAGCTGACGCATCCCGGCTCCATCACAGATAAAGTTGCCGTTGTCGTCGACGCTCATATTGACGATATCTTCCGGCGGCGTCAGATCCAGTGGGATCGGCGACTCGTTGGACAGATAACGCTGATAAATGGACATCGCACCACTGGCTCCGTACAGCTTGGTCGGCTGGTTGTTATCTCGACCAACCCAGGTGATCACCACTTCACGTCCGTCAACCCCGGCAAACCAGGTGTCGACGTTATTGTTGGTGGTCCCGGTTTTACCCGCCAGATGCAGATTCGGATACTTCGCGCCAAGCTGACGACCTGTACCGCGCTGCACAACCTGCTGCATGGTCCACAACGTCATGTAGGCCGCCTGTGCCGGAACGGCACGTTCAGCCTGCGGGTAGCTCTGGTAAAGCACGGTGCCATCTTCCGCAATGACCGAGCGCAGCGCGGAAAGCGTCGCACGGTTACCGCCGCTGGAGATAGTCTGGAACGCCTGCGCCACTTCGATTGGCGTCAGGTTCAGTGCTCCAAGAATCATCGCCGGAACCGCGCTAAGCTGATCCTTCGGCACGCCGAGTTTTTGCCAGGTGTCGGTGATCGCCGGCAGTCCCAGCGCCATCCCGAGGTTCACCGTCGGTACGTTCATCGAACGCGTCAGCGCATCCACTAACATCACCTGACCGCTAAAGCGCTTATCATCGTTCTGCGGGGACCAGGTCTGGCCGTTCGACAGATGAATCGTGACGGGCGCATCGGCAATCCAGGTGTTCAGACGATAGGTATTCGCCTGACTCAGTGCGGTCAGATAGGTCGCCGGTTTTGCCAGAGAACCAATCGAACGACGCGCCTGCATCGCACGGTTATAACCCGCGTACTGCGGCTCTGCACCACCCACCATCGCCCGCACTTCACCGGTCATACGGTCAACAATCACCATCGCGGTTTCGAGGTCGCTTAGCTTGCGCTGTTTCTTCAGGATCGGAATGCCTTCGGTCGCCGCTTTTTCTGCCGCATCCTGCGCCACGGAATCGAAGGTGGTAAAGATTTTCACACCGGAAAGATCTTTCACCTTGTCACCGAGCTTCGCTTGCAGCTCCTGACGCACCATCTGCATAAACGCTGGCTGTGGAGAAATCACCCCACCGCGCGGCTGAACGCCCAACGGACGCGCGCTGAGCATGTCGTACAGCTCCTGATCGATAACCTTCTGCTGTTGCAGCAGACGCAGGACCAGGTTACGACGTTCCAGTGCGAGTTTCGGGTTACGCCACGGGTTGTAGATAGACGCCCCTTTCACCATGCCCACCAGCAGCGCCTGCTGGTCAAGGCTCAGTTCTTCCACCGGGCGGCCAAAGTAGTACAGGCTCGCCAGCGGGAAACCGCGGATTTCGTTGTCGCCGCTCTGACCGAGATACACCTCGTTCATATACAGCTCAAGGATCCTGTCTTTGCTGTAACGGGCATCCATGATCAGCGCCATGTACGCTTCGTTGGCTTTACGCCAGTAGGAGCGCTCGCTGGAGAGGAACAGGTTTTTCACCAGCTGTTGGGTCAGGGTACTTGCGCCCTGCACCGTTCGGCCCGCCGTCAGGTTCGCCAGTACCGCACGCCCCATCGAGTAGAAGCTAATGCCGTCATGCTCGTAGAAATGACGGTCTTCGGTCGCAATCAGCGTGTCGATCAGCAAGTCCGGGAAACCACTGCGCGGCACAAACAGACGCTGCTCGCCGTTAGGCGATGACATCATGGTTATCAGGCGCGGATCGAGACGGAAGAAACCGAACTGGCGGTTGTTATCCATGTTGGTGATGGAATCCAGATGATCGCCATCAAAGGTCAGACGCGCACGCACCTGCCCTTCTTTACTGTCCGGGAAATCAAACGGACGACGTATCATCTCGATGCTGTTGGACTGCACGGTAAACTCGCCCGGACGGGTCATCGCCGTCACCTGGCGGTACTGCGTGGCCGTCAGCAGTCGCACCATCTCATTCTTGCTGACGGGCATATCCGGTTCGAGGTTGACCATACGGCCATAGACCGCCGCTGGCAGTTGCCATACTTTACCGTCGATACGGGCACGGATTTTCTGATCCAGATAGACGCCGTAAATGGCCATCAACACCGCAAAAACGATGCCTAATTTGACCAGCAGCCAAAACCAGCCGTATTTGCGACGAGGCTTCTTGCCTTTACCTTTTCCATTACGCGGCATCGGTTCGTCATCCTCATCTTCGTAATCATCATCGTCGTACTCTTCGTCCCTGAGACGACGACGGCTAACCTTCTGCTTAGCCGGACGTGCAGGCTTGCCTTTACGTCCAATCGGCTCGCGGTCATTCCCCGCCATACTTTTTCTCCGCTAAATTCAGGCGTAAGCGCCTGATTCTCTTTCCTTTCACATCATGGTGAAAGAAGAAATCTCTCAAAATGTTTTATCCCTCTCCCGACGGGAGAGGGCATCAGACCGCACACACCTTCACACTACGAGTACTTTTTTGTGCGTCGCGTCGGTGCCGTGCTCGCCGGGTCATCCGGCCAGACGTGTTTCGGGTAACGCCCTTTCATCTCTTTCTGCACTTCGCGGTAGGCACCCGCCCAAAACGCACTGAGATCGCGCGTGATTTGCAACGGTCGCTGTGCCGGAGACAGTAGCTCCAACACCAGCGCCACACGCCCTTGCGCGATAGTCGGTGTACTCGCCTCGCCAAACATTTCCTGCATTCGCACCGACAAAACCGGTGGATTATCCGCATCATAACGCAGGGCAATCCGGCTTCCGGTCGGCACAGTGTAATGCGTGGGTAGCGAACTCACCAGACGTTGTCGTAATGACCAGGGCAGTAAACCCTGTAATGCCTGGGTGACATTCAGCGCCTTCAGGGCTTTCAGCGAATGTACGCCAGTCATGTGGGGCAGCAGCCAGGACTCGAGCCCAGCCAACAAGGCTTCATCATCCACCGCGGGCCATTCGTCTTCGGACAGCCAACGGGCGGCGCATTGAATACGCAAGCGTAGCTGCTCCGCTTCCGGCGTCCAGTTTAGGATGCCCAGCCCTTTATCACGCAGGCCGTTGAGCATTGCCTGATGCAGTTCGTCTTCGGAAGGTTTCGCCAGCGGCTGCACCTTTACCATCAGCTGCCCGATACGGCTGCGACGCCAGGCTTTCAGCGTGCCCAGGTTTTCATCCCATTCGATAGTGTCAGACTGCGAAAGCAGTTCAGGGCATTCAGCCACCAGCGTGTCGATGTCGATCGCCAGCGCCTGTAAAATTCGTGCATCCGGGGACTGACTGCCCTGCAATAGAAGTGGCGCAATCAGCCATTCATGGCGGCCCAGCGCATCGTCGGCATCAAGCATTGCGCCCATGCCGTTTGCCAGCTGGTAGCGCCCTTCCTGACCGCGTCGACGCACTATACGATCGGCAAATCCTTTCGCCAGCAGTGCCGTTATTCGTCCGGCATCCGGCTGGCCGGACGGCTTATCAATGCGCTGGCTCAGCGCTTTGGCGCGCTGCTGCCAGTTCGGCTGATGACGCGAAAACGCCATTCCGAGATCAGCATTTCCGCCGCGCGGTGGCTCTTCCAGAATGGCAGCCAGTTTTGCGGCAGTCGCCACCTCGTCCGGCGAATCTGCCGCCACCAGCATCGCCGCCAGACGCGGGTCATTACCGAGGTTCGCCATTTTCTGCCCCTGCGCCGTCAGCTGTTTACCGTCGAACGCGCCAAGCTGGGACAACAACGTTCGCGCAGCCGCCAGATTGGTGGCAGGCGGTTGATCCAGCCAGTTCAACTGCGCCGGATCCTGACAGCCCCATTGCAACAGCTCGAGCACCAGCCCGCATAAATCGCTCTGCAAGATTTCCGGCTCGCCCTGCGCCGCCGCGCGTTCAGCCTGCTCTTTGCCCAGCAGATGCAGACAAATCCCCGGCTCCAGTCGCCCGGCACGGCCAGCACGTTGGGTCATTGATGCCTGGCTGACGCGCTGGGTAAGTAAACGCGTCAATCCGGTGCGTGGGTCGAAACGCGCCACGCGCTCCTGGGCGCAATCGACAACCAGACGAATGCCTTCAATGGTCAGACTGGTTTCTGCGATGTTGGTCGCCAGCACCACTTTGCGCAGCCCTTTTTCTGCGGGCAGGATAGCCTTGCGCTGTTCGCTTAACGACAGCGCTCCGTACAGCGGGCACAGCACCACATCAGTGCCTACCCGTGCAGCAAGCTGGTCCTGTACACGCTGGATTTCACCCACTCCCGGTAAAAACAGCAGCAGCGAGCCCGCTTCATTGCGCAGCAGTTCCGCCGTAGCCGCCGCCACCGCTTCATCAAAACGCTGATGAGTGGCTAGCGCCTGATAGCGTCTTTCCACCGGGAACGCACGGCCCTCGGACGAAATCACCGGCGCGTCGGGCAAAAGCGTCTGCAATCGGACGTTATCCAGCGTCGCGGACATGATGAGCAGTTTTAAATCGTCTCGCAGCCCTTGCTGCACATCGAGCAGCAACGCCAGCGCTAAATCGGCCTGCAGGCTGCGTTCGTGAAATTCATCGAGGATAACCAGCCCGACGCCGTTCAGTTCCGGGTCTCGCTGTATCATGCGGGTAAGAATGCCTTCCGTCACCACTTCGAGGCGGGTGTTTTTACCGACGCAGGTTTCGGCGCGCATTCGATAGCCCACGGTTTCGCCCGGTTTTTCGTTCAGCAGTTCCGCTAATCGCTGGGCAACGTTTCGCGCCGCCAGTCTGCGCGGTTCCAGCAGGATAATTTTGCCTTCAATGCCGCCAGAATGCAGGATTTGCAGCGGCAGCCAGGTCGATTTACCGGCACCGGTGGGCGCATTCAGCAGCACCTGGGGCGCAGTATTTAACGCCTGGAGAAGTTCGGGAAGGACAGAAGCAACCGGCAATGACGACACAAAGGGCTCCAGTGGGTGACTTTAAATGGCCGGGCATTGTAGCATTGCGCTAAATCATTACCGAGACCCTGGCATGCCCGAACCCAAAAGACTGTTTTTCGCACTTGAGCTTCCCGATGACGTACAGCAGCAGATTATTCACTGGCGCGCCGCGAACTTCCCCGCCGACAGCGGGCGTCCAGTGGCTGCCGCAAATTTACATCTGACGCTGGCGTTCCTTGGTGAAGTGAGTGCAGACAAACAGCGGGCGTTAGAGACGTTGGCCGGGCGCATCCGCCAGCCGGGTTTCGCCTTAAATCTCAATGATGCCGGACAGTGGCTGCGTTCACAGGTAGTGTGGCTCGGTACGCGCCAGCCACCACGCGGGCTATTACAGCTGGCAAATATGCTGCGCGCTCAGGCGGCTCGCAGTGGCTGCTATCAAAACCCGCAGCCGTTCCACCCGCACATTACGCTGCTGCGCAATACGGCGACCGCCGTGCCTATTCCCGCGCCGGGTTTTAGCTGGCAGGTACCCGTTTCTGAATTTGCGCTGTACGCCTCTGAATATTCCCGCGGACGCACCCGTTATACCCGGCTTACGCGCTGGACACTTACCGAATAACAAGGAATCGTCATGCAGTTTCTGCCGCCGTTAAAACACGCACGTCTTATTCAGCGCTATAAACGTTTTCTGGCCGACGTTATCACCCCGGAAGGTGAAGAATTAACCCTGCATTGCCCAAACACTGGTGCAATGACCGGCTGCGCCACGCCGGGCGATACCGTCTGGTATTCGTTTTCGGACAGCAAAACGCGCAAATACCCGCATACCTGGGAAATCACCGAGACCCAAACCGGGGCGTTTATTTGTGTCAATACGTTACGGGCTAATCAGCTGGTAAAAGAAGCCATTCAGGCAGATATCATTCCTGAATTGAAGGGTTATAGCGTATTGAAAAGCGAAGTGAAATACGGTTCTGAGCGCAGCCGGATTGATTTCAGGCTAGAGGCGGAGGAGCGTCCTGACTGCTATATTGAAGTGAAATCGGTTACGTTAGCGGAACAAGAGTACGGTTATTTCCCCGATGCGGTGACAGAACGTGGTCAGAAGCATTTGCGAGAGTTGATGGGCGTGGCGGCCTCAGGTGACCGTGCCGTGGTATTATTTGCGGTACTTCACTCTGCCATCACCCAATTTTCACCCGCGCGCCATATTGATCCGACGTACGCGCAGTTGTTGAATGAGGCACAAAAAAAGGGGGTCGAAATTCTGGCTTATAAAGCGGAACTTTCTGCCGATAATATGACTCTGATAGAGCCGTTACCCGTGGTGCTGGCACCAGTGAAAACGGTTGAGTAATAAATGTGCTGGTCGCGTGCGCAAATACGCTTTTCCTCACAGGGTTGTCAAGTGTAACGTTTAGACAATTGCTATCCTGAAAAGCTTCTGCTATTTATAGCGGCCTGATTTTTCCCCCACATGGGGATCGATAGTGCGTGTTAAGGAGAAGCAACATGCAAGAAGGGCAAATCCGTAAAACATCGTCCCTGAGTATTCTCGCCATCGCTGGGGTGGAGCCATACCAAGAGAAGCCGGGTGAAGAGTATATGAACGAAGCCCAGCTGTCTCACTTCAAGCGTATTCTTGAAGCGTGGCGTAACCAACTCAGGGATGAAGTTGATCGTACAGTGACTCATATGCAAGACGAAGCAGCTAACTTCCCGGACCCGGTCGACCGTGCCGCACAGGAAGAAGAATTCAGCCTCGAACTGCGTAACCGCGACCGTGAGCGCAAGCTGATCAAAAAGATCGAAAAAACGCTCAAGAAGGTCGAAGACGAAGATTTCGGCTTCTGCGAGTCCTGCGGAGTTGAGATCGGTATCCGTCGTCTGGAAGCGCGTCCGACTGCCGATCTGTGCATCGACTGCAAAACACTGGCGGAAATCCGCGAAAAACAGATGGCTGGCTAAGCCATTCGTTTCGCATAACATCACCATGGCGGGAGCGTTCTCCCGCCTTGTTCTTTTTTGGCATATGGCAAATTCAGATTATACAGGGCGTTTTGCCCCTTCCCCCTCTGGCGAACTCCATTTTGGCTCACTGATTGCCGCGCTTGGCAGCTATTTGCAGGCCCGCGCCCGTCAGGGAAAATGGTTAGTGCGTATTGAAGATATTGATCCTCCCCGTGAAGTTCCCGGTGCTGCAAATACCATTCTGCATCAGCTGGAACATTATGGCCTGCACTGGGATGGCGACGTTGTGTGGCAGTCTCAACGCCATGACGCCTACCGTGAACGACTCGCCTGGCTGCGCGAACAGGGGCTGAGCTATTACTGCACCTGCACCCGGGCGCGAATTCAGAGCGTCGGCGGCATTTACGACGGCCACTGCCGAACGCTGCATCTCGGCCCGCAGAATGCGGCGCTGCGTTTACACCAGACTCAACCGGTATTGCAGTTCGACGATAAACTGCGCGGCACGGTTGTCACCAACGAGCCGCTGGCGCGGGAAGATTTTATTATTCACCGTCGTGATGGTTTATTTGCCTACAATCTTGCCGTGGTGGTTGACGATCATTTTCAGGGCGTAACGGAAATCGTGCGCGGCGCAGATTTAATTGAGCCAACAGTGCGACAAATTTCGCTGTATCGTCATTTCGGCTGGACGGTGCCGGACTATATTCATCTGCCGTTGGCGCTGAATAGCGACGGCAACAAACTGTCGAAACAAAATCATGCGCCAGCGTTATCTACCGACGACCCGCGCCCGGAATTAATCCGGGCCTTACAGTTTCTTAATCAGACTATTGTTAAAGAGTGGCAGGACATAACGCTCGAGGATCTGCTGAAAAACGCGGTGCAAAACTGGAACCTTTCATCAGTTGCATAAATGGAGCATTCTCAAATGCCTCTTGCTGAGCTATGATTAGCCGCTATTTTTTTGTCCTCATGACTTCCGACTGACTTGAAAACCGAGGTGCAACATTTTTACCCGAGTCGCTAATTTTTGCCGTAAGGTGCTTACCCGTGAAGAAACCGGGGCTGAAACCGTCGAGATAAAACCAGAAATGACGGTTATTCCGCGTGAGCAGCACGCTATTTCCCGCAAAGATATCAGTGAAAATGCCCTCAAGGTGCTCTACCGTCTGAACAAAGCGGGCTACGAGGCTTACCTCGTGGGTGGCGGCGTGCGTGATTTGCTGCTGGACAAAAAACCCAAAGATTTCGATGTGACCACCAGCGCCACGCCGGAGCAGGTGCGTAAACTGTTCCGCAACTGCCGTCTGATTGGTCGCCGTTTCCGTCTGGCCCATGTGATGTTTGGCCCTGAAATCATTGAAGTGGCGACCTTCCGTGGCCATCACGAAGGCACGCCGGACGATCGCGCCACCTCACAGCGCGGCCAGAACGGCATGCTGCTGCGTGACAACATCTTCGGTTCCATCGAAGAAGATGCCCAGCGTCGCGACTTCACCATCAACAGCCTTTACTACAGCGTGGCGGATTTCACCGTCCGTGATTACGTCGGCGGGATGCGCGATTTGCAGGACGGCGTGATTCGCCTGATTGGCAATCCAGAAACCCGCTATCGTGAAGATCCGGTGCGCATGCTGCGCGCGGTGCGTTTTGCTGCCAAGCTGAACATGCGTATCAGCCCGGACACCGCCGAGCCTATCCCACGCCTGGCCACCCTTATCAACGACGTGCCACCGGCGCGTCTGTTTGAAGAATCCCTGAAGCTGTTGCAGGCAGGTTACGGGTACGAAACCTATAAACTGCTGCGTGAATACAGCCTGTTCCAGCCGCTGTTCCCGACCATCACCCGCTACTTCACCGAAAACGGTGATAGCCCGATGGAGCGCATCGTCAGCCAGGTGTTTAAAAACACCGACACCCGCATTCATAACGACATGCGTGTGAATCCGGCGTTCCTGTTTGCCGCAATGTTCTGGTATCCGCTGCTCGAAACCGCACAGCGCATCACGCAGGAAAGCGGTCTGGCCTATTTCGACGCCTTCGCCATGGCAATGAATGACGTGCTGGACGAAGCCTGCCGTTCGCTGGCTATCCCGAAACGTATTACCGCGCTGGTGCGTGATATCTGGCAGCTGCAGCTGCGTATGTCCCGTCGTCAGGGTAAACGCGCATGGAAACTGATGGAGCATCCTAAATTCCGCGCAGCCTACGATCTGCTGGCGCTGCGTGCCGAAGCGGAAAACAACCATGAACTGCAACGTCTGACGCAGTGGTGGGGAGAATTCCAGGTGGCTGCACCACCGGCGCAGAAAGATATGCTCAACGGTCTGGATGAAGAACCGGCTGCGCGTCGTCGCCATCGTCGTCCACGCAAGCGTACGCCTCGTCAGGGCGGCACCGCGTGACACGCGTTTACATCGCCGTCGGCAGCAATCTGGCTTCACCGCGCGATCAGGTGAACGCGGCGATTGCTGCCCTGGGCGAAATCCCGCAAACCGCCGTCATGGCGGTTTCGTCGTTTTATCGCACGCCGCCGCTGGGTCCGCAGGATCAGCCTGACTATCTCAATGCCGCCGTGGCGCTGGATACCGACCTCGAACCAGAAGCGCTGCTGGATAACACCCAACGCATCGAACTCGAGCAGGGCCGCACCCGCAAAGCCGAACGCTGGGGACCGCGCACGCTGGACCTCGACATTATGCTGTTTGGTGAGCTGACGCTGAACACCGGGCGCCTGACCGTGCCGCATTACGACATGCACAACCGCGGCTTTATGCTGTGGCCGCTGGCGGAAATCGCGCCAGACCTCATCTTCCCCGATGGCACCTCGCTGACAACGCTGCTGCAACGCCTCAACTGTACAAAACCCGCTCACTGGTAAACGGTAAAACCATTGCCCCTGTCTATCTGACTGATACAATGCCGCAAGATTCGGCTTTCGTTATCAGGAAACGCTATGAAACCCACTACCATCTCCCTGCTGCAGAAATGCAAACAGGAAAAGAAACGCTTCGCCACGATCACTGCCTATGATTTCAGCTTCGCGAAACTGTTCGCCGATGCCGGGATCGACGTCATGCTGGTCGGTGATTCATTGGGTATGACCGTTCAGGGCCACGACTCGACGCTGCCTGTCACCGTCGACGATATCGCATACCACACGCGCGCAGTGCGCCGTGGTGCGCCGAACTGCCTGCTGCTGGCTGACCTGCCGTTTATGGCTTACGCCACGCCGGAGCAGGCGTTTGATAATTCTGCCGTGGTAATGCGCGCCGGTGCCAATATGGTGAAGCTGGAAGGCGGTGCCTGGCTTGCTCCCACCGTGAAAATGCTGGCGGAGCGCGCCGTGCCGGTGTGCGGTCATCTCGGCCTGACCCCACAGTCGGTTAACGTCTTCGGCGGCTATAAAGTACAGGGCCGTGGCGATGCCGCACAAACCCTGTTTGACGATGCGCTGGCGCTGGAAGCCGCAGGCATTCAGCTGTTAGTACTGGAATGCGTGCCAGTCGCGCTAGCGAAACGCATTACCGACGCGCTGACTATTCCGGTTATCGGTATCGGTGCCGGGAACGTCACCGATGGGCAAATTCTGGTGATGCACGACGCGTTCGGCATTACCGGGGGCCACATCCCTAAATTTGCGAAAAATTTCCTGACCGATGCAGGCGACATGCGCGCTGCGGTGCGGCAGTATATTGCCGAGGTCGAGTCCGGAGTCTATCCGGGTGAAGAACACAGTTTCCATTAAGGAGTTTGTTGTGTTGATTATCGAAACCCTGCCGCTGCTGCGCCAGCATATCCGTCGTCTTCGTCAGGAAGGCAAACGCATCGCGCTGGTGCCAACCATGGGCAACCTGCACGACGGCCATATGAAGCTGGTTGATGAAGCGAAAGCCGCTGCCGATGTGGTGATTGTGAGTATCTTCGTCAACCCGATGCAATTCGACAGAGCTGACGACCTGGCCCGCTATCCCCGCACCCTGCAGGAAGACAGCGAAAAGCTGAACAAGCGCAAAGTCGATTTCGTGTTCTCCCCTGCCCCGGCGGATATTTATCCGCAAGGTACGGAGACTCAAACGTTTGTCGACGTGCCGGGCATTTCTACCATGCTGGAAGGCGCGAGCCGTCCGGGCCATTTCCGTGGCGTCTCCACCATCGTCAGCAAATTGTTCAACCTGGTTCAGCCGGACGTCGCCTGCTTTGGCGAGAAAGATTTCCAGCAGTTGGCACTGATCCGCAAGATGGTGGCCGACATGGGCTACGATATCGACATCATCGGCGTGCCGACGGTACGCGCGAAAGACGGTCTGGCCCTGAGTTCCCGCAACGGCTATCTCACCAGCGACCAGCGTAAAATCGCGCCGGGCCTGAGCAAAGTGATGAATGCCATGGCAGAAAAACTACGCGAAGGCGATCGTGATCTGGAAGAGATGATCGCGCTGGCAGAACAAGATTTAAACGAGAAAGGCTTCCGCGCCGACGACATTCAGATCCGCGATGCAGATACGCTTTTAGCACTCTCAGATTCCAGCCAGCGGGCCGTTATCCTGATGGCGGCATGGCTTGGCCAGGCGCGTCTTATCGACAACAAAACGGTTGAATTAACTCTGTAGACAGGGGTTAAAAAACGGGCAATACTGCCTATCGATGTGGTGAATATATCCCCGGCCCTCTCGCCAAAGCGGAGTGGGGGCAACACAGCAACAAAGGTAAAGTTATGATTCGCACTATGCTGCAGGGCAAGCTCCACCGCGTGAAAGTCACTCATGCGGACCTGCATTATGAAGGCTCTTGCGCCATCGACCAGGATTTCCTCGACGCATCCGGGATCCTTGAAAACGAAGCCATTGATATCTGGAATGTAAACAACGGCAAGCGTTTCTCAACCTATGCCATCGCGGCAGAGCGCGGCTCGAAAATCATTTCCGTGAACGGCGCGGCGGCACACAATGCCGATGTGGGCGACATCGTGATTATCGCAAGCTTTGTGACCATGTCTGACGCCGAGGCACGCACCTGGCGTCCACACGTGGCCTACTTTGAGGGCGACAACGAAATGAAACGCACGGCCAAAGCCATTCCGGTTCAGGTCGCGTAAGTTCTACCCTTGCGGCTGGTTGCTTATCAGCCGCGACATCGTCTCTAACGAATCCGTTCTTAAGATGTACAGGCGTTTCAGTAAGAACGGATTATCTCCCGGCTTCACCTTCCCTTTCACCGTCGTCACCGCCATATGAAACCCGGCGTCATTCGCCGCCTGCACCGCCGTGGTGTTATAGCCCCCAAACGGATAGGACAGATACAGCACGTGCGGGTTGAACTGGTTCAGCGCCCGGCGTGAACGTTCGAAATCAAACAAAATATTGTGATAGCTGCGGCTCAGCAAAATAGGCCGACGATACGCATCCACGCGGTGCAAAAAGTGGGTGTGCGACTGAACGTCAAACACGTCCTGAATCTGCCTTAGCTCTGAAATACTCATAAACTGCAGTGACTTAGGGTCCCACTTCTGCGGATGACGCTTGATACGCGACGAGATAATGAATGCCGTGGCCTTGAAGCCGTACTCTTTTAGCACCGGCCAGGCGTAGCGATTGACTGATTTCAGACCATCATCGAAGGTAATGACCACCGAACGAGCCGGTAAATTCATCTTATTACGCACATAACCTTCGAGTTGGTACATCGTCAGCGTGGTGTAGCCCTGATCGCGCAGCCAGGTCATTTGGTTGCTGAATGCACGCACCGAGGTCGTCGTAGAGGTGTGGCGAAAACGGGTGTTTTCTTCGTCGCGCAAAATGTGGTGATACGTCAGGATCGGAATGCCGTTATCCTGCTGCGCATCCAGGCTACTGACCCACGCCAGCCGGTTACCAATACGGATTTGAAACCAGGTCTGGTTCAGTCGGTCTTTCAGTTTGGCAATAATCGGGTAGCGGATATTGTCTGCCAGCACGCCAAACGGCGCACTGCCCAGGTTTGGCGCGTTATACACCTTCGTATCCCGCCAGGTAACGAGATTCTGATTACTGAGCGGTTTGTTCAAATCGCCGAGACTGTCTTCCACCCGCTGTTTGCCCTGCACTGGCTCGAGATGCCCTTTATCGATAAACCCGGTGCCAAAGCCAAAGCTGAATTCGTAGTAATCGGCCGCAGTTGGTACCACCGCGAGAATTTGCCCCTCTTCCACGGTTCCGACGGTGACGACGTCATTACCCACCTGCGCCCAGATTATGGCGTCCTCGGTGGTTTGCATGTAGCGGGCGGGCTGCCCATGTTGGCTTAACAAACTGGCAGAGGCACTGCCAGAAAGAAGGACGAAAAAAGAGAAAATAACGCGAATCAGCATGCGCTCTAACCGGTGCGATATGAAGCGGTTAGTTTAACAAAAGTGACATCAATACCAATGGTTAATTTGCATACAGGTCATGCAGCAGGACAAACGGGGGATTTTTTTGCTGTTGATGCCACAGACTGCTGGCATCGGGATAGCCTAAGGTCACGAAAGCATTACGAAATGCCTCGCTACTCAGTGTAGCGCGCAACGGTACCATTCTTTCGATAAGCGAATAGCTGATACCGGAAATGACTTCACAGTGGGAGTGTTTATGGCTCATTAACGCGGCAACGCGATAGGGCGCGTCCCCCGCACTGTCGGTCAGAAAAATAACGCCATCACCGGAATCGGTTTCATGCAGCGCATCACACATCATACGACTGAGCATATTGGTGCTGAGACCACGCCAGAAACTCACCACCCGGCACTGCGGCAGTGGCCCAAATTTCTTTTCCAGACGATCCAGCAGCACCTGCGCCCTATCGTCATGACAGGTAATCACCCAACCCAACATAGCCCAGCTCCTTAGCAGACAAGTAGTTTAGCGGAGGGAAGGTTCAGGAGGGGTGCGATTGATCAAGGTTTGAGGCCGGGCAACGGTGCGTCGCCCGGCTAAAAACAAACTTAGCTACGCAGCCCGCGACCTCGCTGGATCAAGTACCAACACAGGGCGTAGAACGCGGCGATAAACACGACCAGCACACCGACGGTCGTGAACAGCGGGACGTCGGAGATGCCGAGGAAGCCGAAGCGGAAGCCGCTTATCATGTAGACAATCGGGTTCAGATGCGACAGCGCCTGCCAGAACGGCGGCAGCAGCGTCAGCGAGTAGAACACTCCGCCAAGATAAGTCAGCGGCGTCAGCACGAAGGTCGGGATCAGGCTGATATCATCGAACGTTTTGGCGAAGACCGCGTTCAGCAGGCCCGCCAGCGAGAACAGGATCGCCGTCAGCAGCAGCGTCAAACCGACGAACAGCCATGAATGCACCTGGAATGGCACAAAGAACAGAGAAATCGCGGTAACCAGCACGCCGACACACAGCCCGCGCGCCACGCCGCCACCGACGTATCCGGCGATAACCACGTGCGTTGGCACCGGCGCCACCAGCAGCTCTTCAATGTTGCGCTGGAACTTGGCGCTAAAGAACGACGATGCCACGTTCGCATAGGCGTTGGTGATTACCGCCATCATTATCAGGCCTGGCACGATGAACTGCATGTAAGTAAAGCCATGCATCTCGCCAATGCGTGAACCAATCAGGTTGCCGAAGATGATGAAATAAAGGGTCATGGTGATGACCGGCGGTACCAGGGTCTGGATCCAGATGCGCATGAAGCGGTTAATTTCTTTGGCCCAGATACTTTTCAGCGCCACCCAATAGAGCTGCATCATGCCTGTTCTCCTGTCTTATTATGAACCAGCGTGACGAACAGCTCTTCCAGACGGTTGGCTTTGTTACGCATACTCAATACCTGCACGCCCTGCTCGCTCAACTGAGCAAAGACGCTGTTAATCCCCTGCTCACGCAGCACTTCCACTTCAAGCGTTGAGGTATCGACCAGGCGATACTGATAGCCTTCGAGGTGCGGCAGCGGGCTTTTCGCCGCGAGATCGAGAATAAAGGTTTCAGACTTCAGCTTCGACAACAGGTTTTTCATCGAGGTATTTTCCACCAGCTGGCCGTGCTGAATGATGCCGATGTTGCGGCACAGCATTTCAGCTTCTTCCAGATAGTGCGTGGTCAGAATGATGGTGGTGCCTTTGTCGTTGAGATCTTTGAGGAAGCCCCACATTGAACGACGCAGTTCGATGTCAACGCCCGCGGTAGGCTCATCCAGAATCAACAGTTTGGGCTCGTGCATCAGCGCACGGGCAATCATCAGACGGCGCTTCATGCCACCGGATAACATCCGCGCACGTTCGTTGCGTTTTTCCCACAAATCGAGCTGTTTCAGGTACTTTTCGCTACGTTCAAGCGCTTCTTTGCGCTCAACGCCGTAATAGCCCGCCTGGTTAACAACAATCTGTTGTACCGTCTCGAACGGGTTGAAGTTGAACTCCTGCGGAACCAGTCCGAGCTGGCGTTTGGCATTGACCACGTCTTTCGCCAGATCGTAGCCAAATACATTGACCTGACCGGAGGTTTTGTTCACCAGCGAGCTGATGATCCCGATCGTCGTGGATTTCCCCGCACCGTTTGGGCCTAGCAGAGCATAAAAGTCCCCGGCTTCGACCGTCAGGTCAATGCCACGCAGCGCCTGAACGCCGCCTGGGTAAGTCTTTTTAAGCTGTTTCAATTCAAGTGCAATGGTCATTCAGTGTCTCTTATTCAAATCTTGCAATCGATGTATGGTTTTAAATAAAGCCGAGTTGACCTATATTAGCGCAACGCACTTACTTGGTTACAGGTCATTAACCTCCATGAACGACATAGATACACTCATCAGCAATAATGCACTATGGTCAAAGATGCTGAATGAAGAGGATCCTGGTTTCTTTCAGAAACTGGCACAGGCGCAGAAACCGCGCTTTCTATGGATTGGATGCTCAGACAGTCGCGTTCCAGCGGAACGTCTGACGGGTCTGGAGCCGGGTGAACTGTTTGTTCACCGTAACGTGGCCAACCTGGTCGTCCATACCGACTTAAACTGTCTTTCCGTGGTTCAGTATGCGGTAGATGTGCTGGAAGTCGAACACATCATCATTTGCGGTCACTACGGCTGCGGCGGTGTACAGGCAGCGGTTGAGAACCCTGAATTGGGACTGATCAACAACTGGCTACTGCACATTCGTGATATCTGGTTCAAGCACAGTTCACTGCTGGGCGAAATGCCGCAGGAACGCCGTATGGACACCCTGTGTGAACTGAACGTGATGGAGCAGGTGTATAACCTCGGCCACTCTACGATCATGCAGTCTGCCTGGAAACGCGGGCAGAAAGTGACGATCCACGGCTGGGCTTACGGTATTCATGATGGCCTGCTGCGTGACCTCGACGTCACCGCGACCAATCGCGAAAGCCTGGAACAGGGTTATCGCATGGCGATCTCGAACCTGCACACTCGCCACATCAATCACAAATAAGCCTGTAAAAAAACCGGGTGGCGACTTCGCCTGACCCGGCCTACGACAATGCATGCTTTAAGCCCGGTCCGCGTTTGCGCCACCGGGCTTTTTATTTACTCGCCCTGCGGCACCACTTTCCCGACGTACGGCAAATGGCGATAACGCTGTGCGTAATCAATGCCATAGCCCACAACAAACTCATCAGGAATGGAGAAACCTACGAATTCCACCGGGACGTCAACTTCGCGGCGTTCGGGTTTATCGAGCAGAGTACAAATTGCTAAGGATTTCGGACCGCGCAGGCTCAGGATCTCACGCACTTTAGACAGCGTGTTTCCGGAGTCGATGATGTCTTCAACAATCAGCACGTCTTTACCGCGGATATCTTCGTCCAGGTCTTTAAGGATCTTCACATCACGGGTGGTCGACATACCGCTGCCGTAGCTGGAAGCCGTCATAAAATCGACTTCGTGGGGGACGTGCACTTCACGACACAGGTCCGCCATAAACATAAATGAGCCGCGAAGCAGGCCAACCAGCACCATTTCGCTGCCGCTGTCCTGATAATGTTCGGTAATTTGACGGCCCAATTCGGCGATACGCGCTTTGATCTCCGCTTCCGGGATCATCACTTCAACAGTATGTTTCATATAACTAACCATCTGATTTAAGAGATAAATCTCTCAACCACGTATACCTCAGTATACGCCGCTGATCGGCAAGCCACGCAGTATACCAGTAAAAGCATTTATGGGGTGTATGAGATAAGAAAGCTCAATTTGTGATTCCGATCACACTTGTTAAATCCTATACTTAGTTGCTACTAAAAAATTAACAACATATAGGTGTGCTTTCTATGGCAGAAACAAATCCACAACAGAGCGGGCTTCTTGTGAAGCTGACGGCGCTGTTTGCAGCCTTTTGCGGGCTGTATCTGTTAATCGGCGGAGTCTGGCTCGTTTCATTGGGCGGCTCCTGGTATTACCCTATCGTCGGGCTGGTCATGCTCGCCGTCACCACCATGCTGTGGCGCGGTAAACGTTCCGCCCTGTGGCTGTATGCGCTGGTGCTACTCGTCACCATGATCTGGGGCGTCTGGGAAGTCGGTTTCGACTTCTGGGCACTGACGCCGCGCAGCGACATTCTGGTGTTCTTCGGCATCTGGCTGATTTTGCCATTTGTCTGGCGTCGTCTGATTGTGCCCTCCAGCGGAGCAGTTGCCGCACTGGTCGTGGTGCTGCTGATTTCTGCCGGTATTCTGACCTGGGCGGGCTTCCACGATCCGCAGGAAATCAACGGTACGCTGAGCACCGATGTGACGCCAGCGGCACCGATTTCTCAGGTGGCTGATCAGGACTGGCCAGCGTATGGTCGTAATCAGGAAGGCCAGCGCTGGTCCCCACTGAAACAAATCAACGCCGATAACGTTCATCAGCTGAAACAAGCGTGGGTCTTCCAGACCGGCGACCTGAAGCAACCGAACGATCCGGGTGAAATCACCAACGAAGTGACGCCAATTAAAGTCGGCGACATGCTGTATCTCTGCTCCGCGCACCAGCGTGTATTCGCTCTGGATGCCGCGACCGGCAAAGAGAAATGGCACTTCGACCCGCAGCTCAATACCAATACCTTCTTCCAGCACGTAACCTGCCGCGGCGTGTCGTATCACGAAGCCAAAGCCAACAGCGCGCCGGCTGACGTGGTGGCGGATTGTCCGCGTCGTATTCTGCTGCCAGTGAATGACGGTCGTCTGTTCGCGCTGAATGCCGATACCGGCAAGCTGTGCGAAACCTTCGGCAACAAAGGCGTGCTGAATCTGCAGAGTAAACAACCCGTGACCACGCCGGGGATGTACGAACCGACGTCGCCACCGATTGTGACCGATACCACCATCATCATCGCCGGTTCCGTGACCGATAACTTCTCGAACCGTGAAGCATCTGGCGTTATCCGCGGTTTCGACGTGAACACCGGTAAACTGCTGTGGGCCTTCGATCCAGGCGCGAAAGATCCCAATGCTATCCCGGATGACGAACATCACTTCACGCTGAACTCGCCGAACTCCTGGGCACCTGCGGCATATGATGCGAAGCTGGACCTGGTGTATCTGCCAATGGGTGTCACTACACCGGATATCTGGGGTGGTAACCGCACACCGGATCAGGAACGTTACGCGAGCGCGCTCGTTGCGCTGAATGCGACCACCGGTAAGCTCGCCTGGAGCTACCAGACCGTTCACCACGATCTGTGGGATATGGACCAGCCGTCACAGCCTACGCTTGCCGACATTACCGTGGGCGGCAAAACCGTGCCGGTGGTCTACGCGCCGGCGAAAACCGGTAACATCTTTGTGCTCGACCGTCGTAACGGACAGTTGGTTGTCCCTGCGCCGGAAAAACCGGTTCCACAAGGTCCGGCCAAAGGCGATCGTCTGAGCCCAACTCAGCCGTTCTCTGACCTGACTTTCCGTCCAAAGAAAAATCTTTCTGGCGCGGATATGTGGGGTGCGACCATGTTCGACCAGCTGGTGTGCCGCGTGATGTTCCACCAACTGCGCTACGAGGGCATCTTCACGCCACCGTCTGAGCAGGGCACGCTGGTATTCCCGGGTAACCTGGGGATGTTCGAATGGGGCGGTATCTCCGTCGATCCAAACCGTCAGGTGGCTATTGCTAACCCAATCGCCCTGCCGTTCGTTTCTCGTCTGATGCCGCGCGGTCCGGGTAACCCGATTGAGCCGCCTAAAGATGCGAAAGGTTCCGGCACCGAAACCGGTATTCAGCCACAGTACGGCGTGCCGTATGGCGTGACGCTGAACCCGTTCCTGTCGCCGTTTGGCCTGCCGTGTAAACAGCCGGGCTGGGGTTATATCTCCGCTCTGGATCTGAAAACCAACCAGATTGCATGGAAAAAACGTATCGGTACGCCGCAGGATAGCCTGGGCTTCCCAATGCCGTTTAAACTCCCGTTCAATTTGGGGATGCCAATGCTGGGTGGCCCAATGTCCACCGCCGGTAACGTCCTGTTTGTCGCGGCAACTGCGGATAACTATCTGCGCGCGTACAACATGACTAACGGTGACAAACTGTGGGAAGGCCGTCTGCCAGCGGGTGGACAGGCAACGCCGATGACCTATGAAGCGAATGGCAAGCAGTACGTTGTCATCTCAGCGGGCGGTCACGGTTCGTTTGGTACGAAGATGGGCGATTACATTGTGGCCTACGCTCTTCCGGACGACGCAAAATAAAAGCAAAACGGCAACCACATGGTTGCCGTTTTTTATGGTTGCGCTACCGGCCATTTTTTACACCGTAAACCCAAGCATCATTCCCGTATCTTCATGCTCTAACAAATGACAATGCGCCATATACGCATGCTCTTTCGATGCTTCGTGGTCAAACTTCACTAATACCTCGCTGACGCCCCCTTCCACGCGAACCGTATCCTTCCAGCCCGACCGATGAGCCGCTGGCGGTTTGCCATTTTCTGCAAGAATTCTGAACTGGGTTCCGTGAATATGGAACGGATGCAGCATCATGTCGCCTTCGCCCGAAATCGTCCAACGCTCAAACTGCCCGCGGCTCGCGGCGAACATCGGCTTATTCATATCGAAGGCCTGGCCGTTAATGCGATTGGCATTGTGGAAATCAAAGCCCTGAGCACCGTGATTCATATGACCCATATTACCGTGGTCCATCCCTTCCATCTTCATGTCACCGTGGCCCATCATTTGGCCGTGATCCATGCCGCCCATTGCTTGCTTGCCGTACTTTTTCATCAGCGCCTGCATGCCCATCATGTCGAGCATTGGATCCATCGACAGCTGGAATTTACGCTGCGTCAGGCCCTCGAGGGAAGGTAGCGCAGGCAGCTTCGCCAGTGTGTCCGGCAGCGTTGCGGATGCCGGGATCGGCAGCGGCTGAATGCGCATCACCGGGTGAGCCTTATCAAACGGCGCCACTGCCATTCCCATTTGATTCACGGGCAACATCACCAGGTCAAACGGTTTGCCATCGCTGGTGTCCACCAACACTTCGAAACGTTCGCCCATCAGCATTGGCAGCTCGGTCACTTTTACCGGTTCGGTTAACAGGCCGCCGTCGCTGGCAATCACGTACAGCGGACGGTTATCGCTGGCCGCCAGATTCAGCGAGCGTGCGTTACAGCCGTTCAGCAAGCGCAGACGCAGCCAGCCTTTAGGCGGCGCATGCTGCGGGTAAATCGCGCCATTGGTCAGCAGCGTATCGCCAAACCAGCCCACCGCGGCGCTCATGATATCCAGCTGATAATCAATTTGCCCCTCGGCGGTAAAACGCTTGTCCTGGATAATCACCGGCACATCGTCAATGCCCCACTGTTTAGGCAGCAGCAGCGAATGGATCAGCGGGTCTTCAATGAGTACCAGCCCCGCCAGCCCCATCGCTACCTGATGCCCGGTTTTTCCGTGCTGATGCGGATGGAACCAACAGGTCGCGGCCTGCTGCGTCGGGGTAAAAGTGACGGTACGCGTGGCGCCGGGCTTGATAACGCCCTGCGGGCCGCCGTCGACGTCGCCTGGAATTTCCAGCCCATGCCAGTGCACGGTGGTGTCTTCAGCCAGCTGATTATGGATATCCACGGTAACCGGTTTGCCCTGCTGCAATTGCAGCGCCGGGCCCAACAGATTGCCGTTATATCCCCAGGTGGTCGCGTTGTGCGGTCCAAACTGGGATTTGCCACTTTGTACCGTCAGCGAAATGCGGCTGCGGGAATCCGTGGTGAGTAAATTGGGGATCGGTAACGCGGGGCGATCGGCCGCCAGTGCGCTTCGACTCCATAACGGTAATGCGCTGGCGACCCCTACTGCGGCGGCTAATTTGATAAATTCACGACGTTGCATCTTCACTCCCTTTTCGTCTGCAGGCGATTTATTGAGCTTAAACCTTTCCCTTAGCGGAAGGTCAAGCATAATCCCATTAATAAAGCCCTGCGCAGGTTTTAGAAGTGTGCTAACGTTGAATTTCGTGGATGCATTGGTAACTAAAATGAAGACGTTTTTTAGAACTGTGGTACTCGGAACTCTGCTTGCTATCTCTGCTAACAGCTATGCATTGAGCGAATCCGAGGCCGAAGATATGGCCGATCTCACGGCGGTATTTGTGTTCCTGAAAAACGACTGCGGCTACCAGAATCTGCCGAACCAGCAAATTCGCCGTGCTTTGGTCTTTTTTGCCCAGCAAAACCAATGGGATCTGAGCAACTACGACACCTTTAACATGAAGGCGCTCGGCGAAGACAGCTATCGCGATCTCAGCGGTATCCGCATCCCTACCACTAAAAAGTGCAAAGCGCTGGCTCGCGATTCTCTGAGCCTGCTCGCGTACGTCAAGTAACCCCTTCTGCTGAAATAATGACCGTGCAACACCGGTCATTGTTGGCTATGATGTTGCGCCTATTTTGAAAAGGTGTTAACGAAGGAGGTATCCACCAATGGCCGACAATTCCCAGTGGCATGAAACGCTGCACGACCAGTTTGGTCAGTACTTTGCCGTTGATAACGTGCTCTATCATGAGAAGACGGATCATCAGGATCTGATTATCTTCGAGAACGCCGCCTTTGGCCGCGTGATGGCGCTGGACGGTGTGGTGCAAACCACCGAGCGCGACGAGTTTATCTACCATGAAATGATGACTCACGTTCCCCTGCTGGCCCACGGTCATGCGAAACACGTACTGATCATCGGCGGTGGCGACGGCGCAATGCTGCGTGAAGTAAGCCGTCACAAAAACATCGAAACCATCACCATGGTCGAGATTGATGCGGGCGTGGTGTCCTTTTGCCGCCAGTATCTGCCGAACCACAATGCCGGAAGCTACGACGATCCGCGCTTCAGCCTGGTTATTGACGACGGCGTCAATTTTGTTAACCAGACCACGCAAACGTTTGACGTGATCATTTCCGACTGTACCGACCCGATCGGTCCCGGTGAAAGTCTGTTTACCTCGGCATTTTATGAAGGCTGCAAACGTTGCCTGAATCCGGGTGGGATTTTCGTGGCGCAGAACGGCGTGTGCTTCCTGCAACAGGACGAAGCCCTCGATAGCCATCGCAAGCTCAGCCGCTACTTTGGCGATGTCAGCTTCTACCAGGCGGCCATCCCAACGTATTACGGCGGCATCATGACCTTCGCCTGGGCGACGGACAACGAAGCGCTGCGCCATCTCTCCACCGAGATTATCCAGGCCCGATTCCATCAGGCTAATTTGACCTGTCGCTACTACAATCCGGCGATCCACACCGCGGCCTTTGCCCTACCGCAATACCTGCAGAACGCGCTGTCTGCCCTTGAGGAGGTGAGCCCAATTGAAAAAGCTTAAACTGCATGGCTTTAACAACCTGACCAAAAGCCTGAGTTTTTGTATTTACGATATCTGTTACGTGAAAACGGCAGAAGAGCGCGATGGTTATATCGCCTATATCGACGAACTCTATAACGCCAACCGTCTGACCGAAATCCTGTCTGAAACCTGCGCAATAATCGGCGCCAATATTCTGAACATCGCCCGTCAGGATTATGAACCGCAGGGTGCCAGCGTCACCATTCTGGTGAGCGAAGAGCCGGTTGACCCGACGCTTATCGACACCACCGAACATCCCGGCCCGCTGCCGGAAGCCGTGGTTGCCCATCTCGATAAAAGCCATATTTGCGTGCACACCTACCCGGAAAGCCACCCGGAAGGCGGCCTGTGTACGTTCCGTGCCGATATTGAAGTGTCGACCTGCGGAGTGATTTCACCGCTGAACGCGCTGAATTACCTGATTCATCAGCTGGAGTCGGATATCGTGACTATCGACTATCGCGTGCGCGGTTTTACCCGCGACGTGAACGGCATGAAGCACTTTATCGATCACGAAATTAACTCCATTCAGAACTTTATGTCCGATGACATGAAGGCGCTGTATGACATGATGGATGTGAACGTGTACCAGGAAAACATCTTCCATACCAAGATGTTACTCAAAGAATTCGACCTGAAGCACTACATGTTCCACACCAAACCGGAAGACTTAAGTGAAGAAGAGCGGCAGGCAATTACCGCCCTGCTCTGGAAAGAGATGCGCGAAATTTACTACGGCCGCAATATTCCCGGCATTTAGTACTCTCCAACAGCTGAGGCTGCTCTTACTCTGGTTGAACGAGCCGAAGGGTGATTTCACGCCCTTTTAGCTCGGCTTGCACCTCAGGCGAAAGGAGCGTATCGGTGATCACATCGTTAAAATCGGCAAGTGTTGCCACCGTGAATAACGAATGAGCGCCATATTTACTGCTGTCGGCAAGCAGCACTTTGCGTTGAGCATTAGCGATAATGTCCTGCTTCAGCCCGGATTTCTCTTCCGTTGGCGTTGTGACGCCAGTCGTGGCACTCCAGGAGTTACAGCTCAGAAAAGCGATATCAGGGAAAACGCTGCGAAGCATTTTGCGACCATACTCACCGATACAGGACTGACTGCTGTCATCAATTCGGCCGCCAACGATGGTTACTTCAATCTGCCTGAACTCGGATAAAAACAACGCGATATGCAAATCAACGGTAATCACCCGTAAGGGTAAATGCGTTAAGCACTTCGCCAGTTCGAGCATCGTGGTTCCGGCATCCAAAACGACGGCATCTCCCGGTTTAACCAGCGAGGCGGCGAAGCGAGCGATCGCCTTTTTTTCAGCAGGCGATCGCAGTTGCTTTTCGTTAGTCGTAGGTTGCACGGGTTCAAAGCGACGCAATGCAACGCCGCCATGGCTTCGGCTGATCACACCCTGTTCATCCAGTTTGATCAAATCACGTCGGATAGTGGCCGCAGAGGCATCAACCGCCTCAACCAGTTGTTCTACCGTAACCAGCGTATGGTTTTTTAGATACGCCACAATATTATCCAGACGGTGTTGTCCTTTCATAACAGGATATTACGCCAGTTGCCTTGCCAGTTTGATCGAGACAGTCATGCTCTCAGATTTTGCTTTTCCCGTCCAGGCGATATCAAATGCGGTGCCATGATCGGCAGAGGTCCGAATAAAAGGCAGACCAGCTGTAATATTTACACCGTCATAAAACCCCATAAGTTTCAAAGGAATATGCCCCTGATCGTGATACATCGCGACTACCATGTCGTACTGCCCTTCATAAGCCTGGAGAAAGACAGTATCAGGCGGGCAAGGGCCGTAAACCTCGATCCCTTTTGCCCTGGTGCTGGCGATGGCGGGTGCCAGGAATCGGCTCTCCTCATCACCAAACAGACCATTTTCACCCGCATGAGGATTAACTCCGGCAACCGCGATTCTGGGTTTCGTGTATCCGACACGCTTCAGAAAGGTATCCGCAATACCAATAACGGTTTCGACACGGGACGTGTTCAGCGTGTCCAGGAATTTACGCAAAGCAATATGTGTAGAGACATGGATAACTTTTAGCTTTTCCGTGAACAGCACCATTGCATAATCACGGCTTTCAGTCAGCGCCGCCAACAGCTCTGTATGCCCCGGATAGTTGTGCCCGGCGAGATGCAACGCTTCTTTATTCAGGGGGGCCGTGGCAATCGCATGGACGTCCCCTTTCAATGCCAGCTCCGTCGCCCGTTTAACACAGCGATAAGCCAGATCACCCGCCTGAGCCTGAACTTTACCAGGCTCGAGTCGTTGTGGATCCGCCAGTGGCTCATCGATCACATGGATAACACCCGGCGTAAAGCGAGCGGCGGATACCTCATTGATTGCACGAAACTCAACCCCCTCTGCCAGGCCTTTTTCCTGTAACCGTTGCAGAATACGCAGACAACCCACGACCACCAGCGGTGCCCCGTTGAGTTCATCTTCCATTAATGCTTTAACAATGATTTCAGGCCCAATCCCCGCAGGATCGCCCATTGTGATTGCAACAGTTTTAGTGCCCACTATACATCTCCTCAATATAATAAAGCGCATCACACAGCGTGCTATCCGAACCAAATCCCCCTGCCTTAGTGATCACAGGCAAATCGTCCAGTTCGCTATTGATAAATGTCCCGCAAGGGATACAGGGCGCGACCTCACTCTGGATCCGGTATCCCTCTGCGCCCAATGCAGTGGCAACCGCAGTCGCAATATCGCCCCCCGTCAGAAATAGGCCGCCGACCCGTGCTTGCGCCAGGATCTTCAGCGTGATCGCCCCAATACGTTGGCTTAACACATCGCCCAATTGCTGACGATTCATGCCGGAAGAAGCACATAACGCATCAATATGCTGTCTCTCTTCCGCACTGCGACTGGTACGTAAGATCGTATGGTGTTGACGACTTAGCTGCGCACAGGCTTGCTCTGTCACCGAGGCTATCTCCAGTGCGTACGAAGAGGAGACCAGGCGGGATACATCGATATCCACCACCTGCGCTCGCCCCTGGCAAAGCGCACGCTCCACCTGCCGACGTGTGGCCTCACTCATTGAACCCGCCACCACAAGCACCGGTAAAGCCTGCTGTTCATGCATAAAGAGGCTGACAGGTAAGGCATTCGCGAGACCCGCCGCACCGACCATCAGCGGAAGTGGTGTTTGTTCGCTGAGCGCTTGTGCAATAAGCATCAAATCGCGATCTTCAACGGCATCGACGACGACCATACACTCAGCCTCGGCGGCCCAGCCGCTTAACAACGCGCTTAATCGTCCACGACGAAGATCCGCAAGGTGGACTTCGTGAACAGGCATGTCGCTTTGCAGTGCAACCAGCCCGGCAATTCTTGAGGAGGTGATCGGCGTTTTCGGATCGCTGGCAAATTCGGTGTCCAGAAGCGGAACGCCATTGACCAGACAATGGCCATCCTGTGTCGTACGCCCGGCTGAAGGGATTGCCGCGGCAATCACCGCCAGACGGCGACCGCTGGTTTGCATCGCCGCGACCACCTCCACCCCCACGTTGCCACGGAAGGTTGAATCGATTTTTTTGTACACCAGCGGTAGCGTCGCGGTTTCACACCAGGGCCGAAGAGCGCGACGAACAGACTCTGCGGCTTGTTCCGCAGGCATTGCCCGGCTTTCAGTATTGATGATTAGCACATCCGCATGGCGTGAAGGCTTCTGCGCATTACGGAGCATCACTTCCGTCCTTGCGCCCTTTTTCGCCAGCTGCACACCCGTATCGTTCGCCCCGGTAAAGTCATCAGCGATAACGATCATTTTCATGCGCTTTTCTCCTGGGCCAGCAGTCGGGCCCGCTTCTTCGCCACCCATGAGGTTAATATCGGGGTCAGAATTGCAGTGGTGATCACCGAAGCCGCGATCAGCGGGGCTGCCGCTGCGGCAACAGCCGCTAATGACGGATCGGCCTGTGCAATGGCGAGCGGCGTTGCCACCGCGTTGCCTGCCGTACTGGATGCGGCGGCACCAGCAATACCGCTTCCACCCACCAGACGATCGGCACGAATGTTAAAGAAGCCGCCGATAAACGTGGTCAACACGCCAAGCAGGATCCCCGCCAGGCCGCCCTGTAACAGCATTTCAAGGTTAATCCCGGCCCCGAGGGCAAAGGCGAAGAACGGGATCAGCAACGGCCCGCCTTTGGTCAGGAAGTCACGCATATTCGCATCGAGGTTCCCCAGGGTCATCCCGACCAGCAGTGGGATCAACACCGCCACCAGCGCCATAATGGGAATATTGGCCATACCTGCCGCGCCAAGCGCGATCATGGTGAAAAAAGGCCCGTCATTGAGAGATAAGATAGAAATCGCGCCGACATCGCGTTCGTTACCAAATTCGCCAACTAAGGCCGCATAAAGCCCGCCATTGGAGTTGCTCATCGCGGCAATGATGGCTACGCCGCTTAAGCCGAAGATCCCTTCGGCACCAAACAAATGCTCAACCCCCAGTCCTAAAGCGATAGCGACGAGCAGCTTAGTGAGTGTAATCGTACCGCCCTGCAACAAGGCTTGCGGCGCGGCTTTTACACTGATACCCGCCCCCATGCAGAGCAGAAATGCGCCTATTAAAGGCGCTGCGCCATTTTTAAAGAGCGCAGTAGTAAAGCCGCCAATCTCCAACGCCTGTGGCGCAAATGTGTTGACGATTGCCCCAATAACCAGTGGCACGACCATCATGCCGCCAGGGACCCGCTCAATTGCTTTCTTGATGTTCATGTCGTTCCACCTGTCCGAAGTGATTAAATAAAATCATATTGATTATATTAAATCAAATAAAACCCGAAACACCCTTAGATCACAGTTTCAAAATGATCACAAATAATCAATTAATCATTTTGAGCAAAAAAAAGCCGGGGTAGATCCCCGGCCGTGTGTTGCTGATAACAATTAAGCTTTACTGACAAACTCGCGATACGCTGCAATCACCAGAAGAAAGTCTTCTACGCCACACATCGACAGGCTTTCCTCGTCGTAATAATTCATCCCTTCTTCCATCTCATCGCCGGAAAACTCCAGCAGATTCGCGCGAACCATCACTTCTTCGCCGTCCAGCCACAGAGTATATTCATGACCCGTTCGCTGCCAGGAACGCTCGGTGCCTTTTACCGCCGCTGCCGCCTGTTCAACTTCATCCAATAGTGCGAGGTTATCTTTCACCTCTTCGTTGAACCAGTGCCCGACGACTTCGTGGCCCATCGACATCCGCACTTTTACGCCTCCGGTAATATCGCGCAGAAATTCGTATTCCATAGTGTCTTCCTCGTAAACGGCAACGCGTCACAGCTGCATTGCACCTGTGCTAATTATCGCAGTTAGGGAGGAGAAAAAAAGCGTGGCGGGTGTAAGGAATGGAAATAAAAAACCTAACCCTCTTCCTGGAAGGGAGAGGGTTAGGTTGAGGGGGTCGAAGCTTTTACACTGCGGTCTGGAAAATCACGCCGTCGGCTTTCTCGGTGTACTGAGTCAGCTTGTCAAAGTTCAGATAGCGATAAGTATCCACCGCGGTCTTATCAACCTGCGACACGAAGGTCTGGTACTCTTCCGGCGTTGGCAGTTTGCCGATCAGCGCCGCAACGGCCGCCAGTTCAGCAGAAGCCAGATAGACGTTCGCACCAGTACCGAGACGGTTCGGGAAGTTACGGGTCGAGGTGGAAACCACCGTTGAACCGTCTGCCACGCGCGCCTGGTTGCCCATGCACAGGGAGCAACCCGGGATCTCGATGCGCGCACCGCTCTTACCGAAGATGCTGTAGTAGCCTTCTTCCGTCAGCTGTGCTGCATCCATACGGGTTGGCGGAGCCACCCACAGGCGGGTTGGTAGCTGGCCTTTATGGGCATCCAGCAGTTTACCTGCCGCACGGAAGTGACCGATGTTGGTCATGCACGAACCGATGAACACTTCGTCAATCTTGTCGCCCTGCACGTCAGACAGCAGACGCGCGTCGTCCGGATCGTTCGGCGCACACAGGATTGGCTCTTTGATATCCGCCAGATCGATGTCGATAACCGCCGCGTATTCCGCGTCAGCATCGGCTTCCATCAACTGCGGATCCGCCAGCCATTTTTCCATGCCCTGAACGCGACGCTCAAGCGTACGACGATCGCCGTAGCCTTCCGCAATCATCCACTTCAGCAGCACGATGTTAGAGCTTAAATACTCTTCGATCGGCGCCTGGTTCAGTTTGATGGTACAGCCCGCAGCAGAACGTTCAGCGGAGGCATCGGTCAGTTCGAACGCCTGCTCCACTTTCAGATCCGGCAGACCTTCAATTTCCAGAATGCGGCCAGAGAAGATGTTTTTCTTCCCTTTCTTCTCAACGGTCAGCAGGCCCTGCTTGATGGCATACAGCGGAATAGCATGGACCAGATCACGCAGAGTAATGCCCGGCTGCATTTTGCCTTTGAAGCGCACCAGTACGGATTCCGGCATGTCGAGTGGCATTACACCCGTCGCCGCTGCAAACGCCACCAGTCCGGAACCTGCCGGGAAGGAGATGCCAATGGGGAAACGGGTATGGGAGTCACCACCGGTGCCGACGGTATCCGGCAGCAGCATACGGTTCAGCCACGAGTGGATAACGCCGTCGCCAGGACGCAGGGACACGCCGCCGCGGTTCATGATGAAGTCCGGCAGAGTGTGGTGCGTGGTCACGTCAACGGGCTTCGGATACGCCGCGGTGTGGCAGAAGGACTGCATCACCAGGTCCGCAGAGAAGCCCAGACACGCCAGGTCTTTCAGTTCATCACGGGTCATTGGGCCGGTGGTGTCCTGAGAGCCTACAGAGGTCATTTTCGGTTCGCAATAAGCACCAGGACGCACGCCCTCTACGCCACATGCACGGCCAACCATTTTCTGCGCCAGCGAATAGCCACGGCTGGTTTCAGCCACATCTTTCGCTTGACGGAATACGTCGCTGTGCGGCAGACCCAACGCTTCACGCGCTTTGGTGGTCAGGCCACGACCGATGATCAGCGGAATACGGCCACCGGCTCGCACTTCGTCGATCAGCACATCAGTTTTCAGCTCAAAGTTCGCCAGCAGTTCGTTGGTTTCGTGGTTACGCACTTCACCTTTGAACGGATAAACGTCAATCACGTCACCCATGTTCAGGTTGTTGACGTCGACCTCTACCGGCAGCGCGCCCGCATCTTCCATGGTATTGAAGAAGATAGGTGCAATTTTACCGCCCAGAACCAGACCGCCGCCGCGCTTATTCGGCACGTTAGGAATGTCATCCCCCATGAACCACAGCACCGAGTTGGTGGCGGATTTACGGGAAGAGCCGGTACCGACCACGTCACCGACGTAGGCCAACGGGAAGCCTTTGGCCTGCAGCGCTTCGATCTGTTTGATCGGGCCGACGGCGCCCGGTTGATCCGGATCGATGCCTTCACGGGCGTTTTTCAACATCGCCAGGGCGTGCAGTGGAATATCCGGGCGTGACCAGGCATCCGGCGCCGGAGACAGGTCATCGGTGTTGGTTTCGCCAGTCACTTTGAACACGGTAACAGTCAGTTTTTCAGCAAGCTGAGGACGGTTCAGGAACCATTCAGCCTCGGCCCAGGACTGGATCACCTGTTTGGCGTAGGTATTACCCGCTTTCGCTTTTTCTTCGACGTCGTAGAAGTTATCGAACATCAGCAGCGTATGAGACAGGGCTTTAGCGGCAATCGGCGCCAGCGTGGCGCTGTCCAGCGCGTCAATCAGAGGGTGAATATTGTAGCCGCCCTGCATCGTACCCAGCAGTTCGATCGCTTTTTCAGGGGTCACTAATGGGGAGGTTGCTTCGCCTTTGGCGACTGCAGCAAGGAAACCGGCTTTCACGTAGGCAGCTTCATCGACGCCTGGTGGTACACGGTTAGTCAGCAGATCTAACAGGAATTCTTCTTCGCCCGCGGGCGGTGCTTTCAGCAGCTCGACGAGTGCGGCCATTTGGGTTGCATCTAAAGGTTTTGCAACAATCCCCTCGGCGGCACGCTCAGCTACGTGCTTACGGTATTCTTCTAGCACGACGGTATCTCCTCACTCTCATTATATTTCACATGCGGCCGGCGTTCTCTTCACGCTCCTGTGAGACAGCAGTTAGTAGGGTACTTTAGCCCGATACCGCGTCGGGCAGCATAGCAGGATTTAGAAGGGGTGTTAATCCGTTTACAAAAAAGCAACATTAAAAATTTGCTGAATCGTTAAGGTCAGCATAAAGAAGGTAAAAATCTCTTTTTTGGTCGGGTTAATGGCCTAAGAATCGCTTCAATTGCGCAATACCCCAACAAAAGTCAAAAAGAAAAAATAAGTCGCCCTATACTCCCGGTAATGCTGCCATTTTCGGCAATACTCTCTGACACAGGCCAAATTTTGCGCCAGGAGATAAAAATGACGTTGCCTTTCAAGCCCCATATCCTTGCGCTCATCTGTAGCGCCGGGCTTTTAGCCGCCTCGGGAACACTGTATGTCAAAAGCCGCGCGGCAGATGCACCACCAGCGCCCACTCCTGTCGCACAGCCTGTCGCTGCTGCACCTGCAGCCGTAGCCACACCGACCACAGCCGCCGCACAGCCGGTTACCGCGACCTTTACTTCTGCGCAAATCGATCAGTGGGTCGCACCTATAGCACTCTACCCGGACAACCTGCTGTCGCAGGTGCTGATGGCCTCAACCTACCCGAGCAACGTGCTGCAAGCCGTTCAGTGGTCTCAGGATAACCCGACGATGCAGGGCGATGCCGCCGTGAAGGCCGTCGCTAACCAGCCGTGGGACCCGAGCGTAAAATCGCTGGTTGCCTTCCCCGCGCTCCTGTCGCTGATGGGTGAAAACCCGCAGTGGGTACAGGATCTGGGAAATGCGTTTCTGGCCCAGCCGCAGGACGTAATGGATTCGGTGCAGAAACTGCGTTCCGTGGCCCAGCAAACCGGGACGCTGAAATCGTCCCCGCAGCAGAAAGTGACCACCACCCAAATCGCTCCGCCGCCGCCGGATGCGACATCGACATCAACGACGTCTACGACCCGAAGCAGCACCACCACCGTTGTCGAACCGGCACCGACCACGCAAATTATCAAGATTGAATCCGCCGATCCGAATGTGGTGTACGTGCCGACGTACAACCCAAACACCGTGTACGGCACCTGGCCGAACACTTCATACCCTCCGGTTTATTTACCACCGACCCCGGGCCAGCAATTCAGCAACAGCTACATGAATGGCCTCGGCTATAGCCTCGGCGTCGCTACCACCTGGGCGCTGTTCAGCAGTATCGACTGGGATGACGACCACCATCATCACGATGACGATTACTACCATCACGATGGCGGCTATCACGGCGGCGGGAATAACAACATCAATATCAACGTCAACAACTACAATCATTTCACCAACCAGCATCTGGATGGTAAGAACGTGAACTGGCAGCACAACCCGACGTTCCGTAATAACGTGCCGTACCCGAACAACAACGTGGCGCAGCGGTTCCATCAGACCAACGTCCCTGGCGGCCTGAGCGCCACGCAGCACACCACCGACCAACGCCAGGCGGCGCTGAATCAGTTCCAGCAGCGCACCCATAACGGCGCAGCAGCCGGGCTGACTGCGGGCGGTGTCGCCGCCGTTGCAGGCAATCGCAATTCACAGCGTGAGGCGGCCTCGCAGCAGTTGAACAAAATCACCCAGCGCAGTAACTACCGTGGGTATGACACTCCGCAGAACCGGGCGGCTGCGAAAGATAAGTTGCAGCACCCCACTGCGCAGCAGCAACAGCATCGTCAGGATGTGAAATCTCGAGCTCAGAACCCGACGGCGCAACAACAGCAGCATCGTCAGGAAGTGAAGTCACGAGCCCAGAACCCAACAGCGCAGCAGCAACAGCATCGCGAAGCGGCGAAATCGCAGGTGCAGCAGCACCGAGCCACTATCACCCCTGAGCAGCATCAGCAGCGCCAGCAGAAGGCGCAAAATGTGCGTTCTAACGCGTTCAGTGGGAACGACAGCCGCTCGCCGTCCTGGGAAGCCCAGCGTCAACGGGGAATGCAGAGCCGCAGTTCCGCGCACCTGAACAGTAATCAGCGTGCGGCGGTCCAGCAACATGGGTCTCAACATCGCGAACTGCGTCACCGCTAAGGAGCTGTTGTAATGAAAAAATTGATGATTTCTGGCTTACTGGCGCTGTTTGCCCTACCCGCTTTCGCGCAGCAGCATTTTGCTACGCCAGAGAAAGCCGCTAACGCGCTGGTCGATGCCGTTTCCAGCCAGAACAACACGGCACTGGACGATTTGCTCGGTGAAAACTGGCAGCAGTATTTACCGCAGCAGGAGGCCGATCCCGAAGCCGTAGCACGTTTTCTGCGTGACTGGAAAGTCAGCCATAATATTGTCGAACAGGGCGATACCGCGCACCTGAACGTCGGGCGTGAAGAGTGGCAGTTGCCGATCCCGATGCTGAAAACCGCAGAGGGCTGGCACTTCGATATGGCGCAGGCCGCCGACGAAATTCAGACCCGAGAAATCGGGCGCAACGAGCTGTCGGCCATTCAGGCGATGCACGCCTACGTTGATGCGCAGAACGACTATTACCAGCGCTTCCAGGTCTACGCCAAGAAACTGCTCAGCACTGAAGGCGCTAAAGACGGTCTGTACTGGCCTACTCAGCCAGGCGATGATCCAAGCCCGTTAGGACCAGCCTACAGCCCTGCTGAACCAGGTGAGGGTTATCACGGCTACCTATTCCGCATCATTCCCGACAACGACAAACAGGGCTTTGCGCTGATTGCCTGGCCGGTGAAATATGGTGAAACGGGGATCATGAGCTTTATGATCGATGAGAAAGACAGGGTCTGGCAGATGGATGCTGGCCTGCTGACGCCGTATAAAGTCGAAGCCATTAAGGTTTTTGCCCCAGAGAAACCGTGGCAGGAAATTAATCAGTAAATACCGAAGGGCTCGCATCAGGCGGGCCCTTTTTCATTATCTCCCCGCCCAATCGCGTGAACTCGCGCACATTTCAATATCCTGCTGACGAGCCACCTTGCTCTCTGTGATACTAGTCATCATCAGTGGCGGGATTTTTCGGATGCAGAATGATAACTAAACGCGCGTATCTTCAACGAGGAGTGCTTATCTGGCTCATCGTCTGCCTGCTGAGCAGCGCTCTGCTGTACGCCGAGCAGATCCGCCGTCAGTATTGGGCCTGCGATCGCGTATTCAACGGGTTGTTCAGTACCATCAGCACCGCCCTCACGCAAAATGAATCGGTCATTCCCATTCTCAACGGTGATGAATCGCTTTCGCTGCTACAGCAAAAATTCCCGCAGATTCAGGTGCTGGAAAAAACCGTTCAGCGCCCGTTGAATGCGCCGCGCGTCGAAATGCTTTCGCCGATGAGCTACTGGCTGTATAACCCTTATCGCCAGATTCGGGTACAAATCAATCTCGCGCCGCTGCTGCAAACCGAGTCACGCTTTGCCGATATTCAGCTCAGACTGAGCGTCCCGCCAGCCCAGCGGAAATATCGCTGGCACTGGACACGACAGTTCCCGCAACACTTTCAGCCGTTCATTTTGCAGGCCAGCGCGAACCCTGACTGGCTCGGCGTGGCGCGTTTACCGTATTTCCTGATCCTCGCCACCTGGACTCTGGTTATCAGCATGATAATGCTGCTGTTATGGGGCCGTGAACAACAACGCACCGATCGCCAGCGCGCGGATTTTTATCAGCACGCGCGGCTGAACACGCTCGGCGAAATGGCCGCTGGCGTGGTGCACGAAATTAACCAGCCACTGACGGCGGCCCAAATGTGGATCCAGGGTGGAATACGCCAGCTGGATCAGGGGCACAATGCCGAAGCGCTCCACGCCATGCGCTCGGCACTGACTCAGACTCAGCGAATAAACGAGTTACTCACCCGTTTTCGCACACATCTGACCCAGGAAGCGGTTGCGATGACCAGGGTCAATCTGGAACATAGCTGGCAGCGAGTTGGCAATCTGCTGGAACACGAGCCTGGCTCAAAACACATTCGCCTCACCCATGATTTCAGCGCACGGATAATCCAGGCCGATCGTCTTTGGCTGGAACAGGTGCTGCATAATTTGCTCAACAACGCCATTCAGGCCCAGATGGCAAGTGGGCGTGGCTGGGTGCATATTGCCAGCGCTGCGGTTGGCGATCGGGTGAAGGTGACTATCTCCGACGGTGGTCCAGGCTTTAGCCCGGAGGCACTTAAGCTGGCGCTAATGCCGCTGTTCAGCGAACGCGAAGGCGGATTAGGTTTGGGACTGACGCTCACAGAATCGCTGATGACGCGGATGAATGGCAATATTCAGCTGGCGAATACTCCGGACGGCGGGGCCGAAATCAGTTTGTGGTTTATCAGAGAGACGTAACTATCGATGGAAAACATTATCTACGTGGTGGACGACGACGCGTCGATTCGCGAATCGCTCTCTTTTCTGTTCTCGACCATGCAGTGGTCAACGCAGTGCTTCGACGCCATTGACGCCTTTAGTGCGGTCTGCAAGCCAGAAAGCATGTTAACCGGCTGTCTGCTGCTGGACATGCGGATGCCGGGCCAAAGCGGGCTGGCGTGGATCGAAAAACACAGCGCATCGCACCCGCTGCTGCCGGTGGTGATGATGACTGGCCACGGCTCAATCGACGCTTGCCGTCGGGCGTTTCATCACGGCGTGTTTGAGTTTTTCACCAAGCCGCTGGACGCCGATCTGCTCATCGAGACGGTTTATCTGGCGTTTGCCGAAAGCGAAAAACGCCAACGCGGATGGCAAGAACACACTCGTGCCAAAGCGCTCTTCGCCCAGCTCACCGCCAGAGAAACGGACGTGTTGCATGAGCTAATGACCGGAGCCAGCAACAAAGAGGTCGCGGTGCGCCTGGCGCTCTCAACCCGCACCGTCGAAGCGCACCGGGCGGCGATTTTCAGCAAGCTCGGCGTCAGCAGTCTGGTGCAGGCCATTCGCGAACACGACAAACTGGACTACGTATAATTACCAGGACGGCTCCGTATTCCCCCGAATTACGCTTCCTGTTTTGTCTTGTTAGCATGACTGAACACGACAAAAAGGAAGCCCGCAATGAAAAAACTCATCATCTCCGCCACCCTGATGGCCGGTTTAGTCTCTGCCACGGTTCAGGCTGCTCCCCTGAGCCAGAAGAACATCTCCCTGACGCAGGCCAACAGCCTGGCGCAGGAAGCCATCAGCGCCTGCAGCGCGAAGAATTATCAGGTGACGGTTACCGTGGTCGACAGAGCGGGCGTGGTGAAAGCCGTGCAGCGAACCGACAACGCTGGGCCGCATACCGTTAAGGCCAGCGAAATGAAAGCCTTCACCGCCCTGACTATGAAAAATGCCAGCGGCAAAGTCATGGAAGCGGCGCAGAGCAATGCGGGCGCGCAGAACGTAAAGGATATTCCGGGCCTGCTATTGCTGGCCGGTGGTTTACCGGTGAAAGACGGGAATGAGGTGATTGGCGCTATCGGTATCGGCGGTGCGCCGGGTGGCAATCTGGACGAAGCCTGTGCGCAAGCGGCACTGGATAACGTGAAGGTGTAAAACGTCTGGTCGGTCAGAGCACTGAAGCAGAAGAATGTGAAAACATCCTTCTGCTTTTTATCGCCCGCTAAGCAGTAACTTAGCCCTGATGTGGCATCAGACCAGGCTGTGCGACCACGGCAGAACGTGTGCTGGTCAGCGCATTTTCATCGGCTTTAATGCTGCCGGAGTTTGCGGCCCAAACGCCTTCCTGGGTTTTGGAGATCGCCTGATGCTGAGCATTCAGGTTTTGGCCCATGTTGGCAATATGGGTGGTTTCAGTACCACCGCTGTTGTCCGCCCACGGGATGACCGGATCGTCAGCCAGCGCCAAACCAGAAAACAGAGTTGTGGCCAAGACTGCAGTAGTCAGAAAAGTTTTCATGGAGCACCTCACTATAGTTTTACGCTATAAGTTTACACCGTGATTATTTTCAGAGTAATGAATAGATGTGCACAGATATTTACGCAGAAATGTTTTTAAATAAACGACTTACCGCTTCGCTGAGTATCCACCGGCGGTTTACACGCTTTCTACAGGCATAAAAAAAGCGGCCCGCAGGCCGCTTCTTACATTCAGAAATCTTATTTCTTTTTCGCTTTCGGGTTCGGCAGGTCGGTAATGCTACCTTCGAACACTTCTGCCGCCAGGCCAACGGACTCATGCAGAGTCGGGTGAGCGTGGATGGTCAGAGCGATGTCTTCTGCATCACAGCCCATTTCAATCGCCAGACCGATTTCACCCAGCAGCTCGCCGCCGTTAGTACCGACAATCGCACCACCGATAACACGGTGAGTTTCTTTGTCGAAAATCAGTTTGGTCATACCGTCTGCGCAATCGGAAGCGATAGCACGGCCAGAAGCAGCCCACGGGAAGGTGGACGTTTCGTAGCTGATGCCTTTCTCTTTCGCTTCTTTCTCAGTCAGACCAACCCAGGCAACTTCTGGCTCAGTGTAGGCGATAGATGGAATCACTTTCGGGTCGAAGTAGTGCTTCATGCCCGCAATAACTTCAGCGGCAACGTGACCTTCGTGAACACCTTTGTGCGCCAGCATTGGCTGACCGACGATATCGCCGATAGCAAAGATGTGAGGGACGTTAGTACGCAGCTGCTTGTCGACACGGATGAAACCACGGTCGTCTACTTCCACGCCAGCTTTGCCCGCGTCGAGGTTTTTACCGTTCGGCACACGGCCGATAGCGACCAGCACGGCGTCATAGCGCTGTGCTTCAGCAGGCGCTTTTTTGCCTTCCATGGAAACGTAAATACCGTCTTCTTTCGCTTCAACGGCAGTCACTTTGGTTTCCAGCATCAGGTTGAATTTCTTGCTGATGCGCTTGGTGAAGACTTTAACGACGTCTTTATCTGCAGCCGGGATAACTTGGTCGAACATTTCAACCACGTCAATCTCTGAACCCAGAGAGTGATACACCGTACCCATTTCCAGACCGATGATACCGCCACCCATAACCAGCAGGCGTTTTGGTACGGTTTTCAGTTCCAGGGCGTCAGTGGAATCCCACACACGCGGATCTTCATGCGGAATGAACGGCAGTTCGATCGGACGGGAACCCGCCGCGATGATAGCGTTGTCGAAGTTGATAACGGTTTTGCCGTTTTCGCCTTCCACTTCCAGCGTGTTCGCACCGGTGAATTTACCCAGACCGTTTACCACTTTCACTTTACGGCCTTTGGCCATGCCAGCGAGGCCGCCGGTCAGTTGAGTGATAACTTTTTCTTTCCAGGTACGAATTTTGTCGATATCGGTTTTCGGCTCACCGAAGACGATACCGTGTTCAGCCAGCGCTTTCGCTTCTTCGATAACTTTCGCAACGTGCAGCAGCGCTTTAGAAGGGATACAGCCGACGTTCAGACAAACACCACCGAGGGTGCTGTAACGCTCGACGATGACGGTTTCCAGACCTAAATCAGCGCAACGGAAGGCAGCGGAGTAACCTGCCGGGCCTGCCCCAAGTACGACGACCTGAGTTTTGATTTCAGTACTCATCATGACCTCTGTTATTTATTCCCGACGAAATACCCATTGTCTTTCAAGCCACAGCGGCGTTGGCTGTTCGCCCTCACCCCAGTCACTTACTTGAGTAAGTTCCCGGGGATTCTGGCGCTTGCCGCCTTGCTGCGCCCCGAAATCCATGGGGTATTTATTAAGTTATGTCACTTTCCGCCGGTATGTTCTATCCGCCCGTATTTTACAAAATTGTTAACAATTTTGAAACAACAAACGGCAAACGAATTGTCTTTTTGCGACGATAACCTCATGGTGCGTAATGAGATTACCAGAAAAAAGCCGGCCGATTGGCCGGCTTTTTCGCTTACATCACCAGGCGGCGAATGTCAGCCAGGGTGTTGTTAATGATGGTAATGAAGCGAGCACCATCAGCACCGTCGATGACACGGTGGTCGAAGGAAAGAGACATAGGCATCATCAGACGCGGTACGAACTCTTTACCGTTCCACACCGGCTCCATCGCCGACTTGGACACACCGAGAATGGCCACTTCTGGCGCATTCACGATTGGCGCGAAGTGAGTCGTCCCGATCCCGCCGAGGCTGGAGATGGTGAAGCAACCGCCCTGCATTTCGCCAGCGGTCAGCTTGCCATCACGGGCTTTCTTGGAGATAGCCATCAGTTCGCGAGACAGTTCGGTGATGCTCTTCTTGTTCACGTCTTTAAAGACCGGAACAACCAGACCATTCGGGGTATCAACCGCTACGCCGACGTTGATGTATTTCTTCAGCGTCAGTTTCTGGCCGTCTTCAGACAGAGAGCTGTTGAAGCGTGGCATCTGCTCAAGCGCAGTCGCAACCGCCTTCATGATGAACACCACAGGGGTGAACTTCACGTCCAGTTTACGCTTAGCCGCTTCGTCGTTCTGCTGTTTACGGAACGCTTCCAGATCGGTGATATCGGTTTTGTCGAAGTGGGTAACGTGCGGGATCATCACCCAGTTACGGCTCAGGTTGCTACCCGAGATTTTCTGGATGCGGCCCATTTCCACTTCTTCGATTTCGCCGAACTTGCTGAAGTCCACTTTCGGCCATGGCAGCATGCCTGGCAGACCACCACCGCTTGCGGCAGCAGGTGCTGACTCAGCGCGTTTCACCGCGTCTTTCACGTACGCCTGAACGTCTTCGCGCAGGATACGGCCTTTACGACCGGAGCCTTTCACTTTTGCCAGGTTAACGCCGAATTCGCGTGCCAGACGGCGGATAAGCGGCGTCGCGTGAACGTAAGCGTCGTTCTCAGCGAACTCTGATTTGCCTTCTGCTTTCGCAGCCGGGGCCGCAGCAGGTGCTGCTTTAGCCGGTGCCGGAGCGGCGGCCGCAGGTGCAGCAGCCGGAGCCGCAGCAGGTGCAGCGCCTTCCACTTCGAAGACCATGATCAGAGAGCCGGTAGACACTTTGTCGCCGGTGCTGATTTTGATTTCTTTTACGGTACCTGCGAACGGGGCCGGAACTTCCATTGAAGCCTTGTCACCTTCTACGGTGATCAGTGACTGCTCAGCGGCAACTTTGTCGCCCACTTTCACCATCACTTCAGTCACTTCAACTTCGTCACCGCCGATGTCCGGTACGTTAACGTCTTTTGCGCCAGTCGCAGCAGGTGCTGCTGCCGCAGCCGGAGCTACAGACTGTGCTGGAGCGGCAGCAGGTGCTCCACCCGCTACGTCGAAGACCATAATCAGGGAGCCGGTAGACACTTTGTCGCCGGTGTTGATTTTGATCTCTTTCACCGTGCCTGCGAACGGGGCCGGAACTTCCATTGAGGCTTTGTCGCCTTCAACGGTGATCAGCGACTGTTCAGCGGCAACGGTGTCGCCCACTTTGACCAGGATTTCGGTGACTTCAACTTCGTCGCCGCCGATATCCGGCACGTTAACGTCTTTTGCCGCAGCCGCAGCTGGGGCAGCAGCAGGTGCCGCTTCTTTCTTCTCTTCTGCCTTGGCAGGTGCAGCTGCTGCTGCACCGTCGGCGGAATCGAAAATCATGATCAGTTTACCGGTCTCGGTTTTGTCACCGACAGAGACTTTGATCTCTTTGACGATGCCAGCCTGCGGAGACGGAACTTCCATAGAGGCTTTGTCACCTTCTACGGTGATCAGCGACTGTTCAACTTCAACTTTGTCGCCTGGTTTGACCAGGATCTCGGTGATTTCAACTTCATCAGCCCCGATGTCCGGCACATTGATTTCGATAGCCATTATTTTCTTACCTCTTACGCCAGACGCGGGTTAACTTTATCTGCATCGATGTTGAACTTGGTGATCGCTTCCGCTACCACTTTCTTGTCGATTTCACCACGTTTGGCCAGTTCGCCCAGGGCTGCAACAACCACATAAGAAGCATCAACTTCGAAGTGGTGACGCAGGTTTTCACGGCTGTCAGAGCGACCAAAGCCGTCGGTACCCAGTACACGGTAATCATCAGCCGGTACATAAGTACGAACCTGTTCAGCAAACAGTTTCATATAGTCAGTCGATGCCACTGCCGGTGCGTCGTTCATCACCTGAGCGATGTACGGAACGCGCGGAGTTTCCATCGGGTGCAGCATGTTCCAGCGCTCACAGTCCTGACCGTCACGGGCCAGTTCGGTGAAGGAGGTGACGGAGTAAACGTCAGAGCCCACGCCGTAATCGTTGGCCAGGATCTGCGCTGCTTCACGGACGTGACGCAGGATTGAACCGGAGCCCAGCAGCTGAACTTTACCTTTGTTACCTGCAACGGTTTCGAGTTTGTAGATACCTTTACGGATACCTTCCTCGGCGCCTTCCGGCATTGCCGGCATGTGGTAGTTTTCGTTCAGCGTGGTGATGTAATAGAACACGTTCTCTTGCGCTTCACCGTACATGCGAACCAGACCGTCATGCATGATGACAGCAACTTCGTACGCGTAAGACGGGTCATAAGAGATACAGTTCGGGATAGTCAGAGACTGAATATGGCTGTGACCATCTTCGTGCTGCAGACCTTCACCGTTCAGGGTTGTACGACCGGAAGTACCACCGACCAGGAAGCCACGAGCCTGCTGATCGCCTGCCTGCCAGCACAGGTCACCGATACGCTGGAAACCGAACATGGAGTAGTAGATGTAGAACGGGATCATTGGCAGGTTGTTGGTGCTGTAAGACGTCGCAGCCGCCAGCCAGGATGCGCCAGCACCCAGTTCGTTGATGCCTTCCTGCAGGATCTGACCTTTCTCGTCTTCTTTGTAATACGCTACCTGCTCACGGTCCTGCGGGGTGTACTGCTGGCCGTTGGAGCTGTAGATACCAATCTGACGGAACAGACCTTCCATACCGAAGGTACGCGCTTCATCGGCGAGGATCGGAACCAGACGCTCTTTGATAGACGGGTTCTTCAGCATCACGTTCAGGGCACGAACGAAAGCGATAGTGGTAGAGATCTCTTTGTTCTGCTCTTCCAGCAGCTGAGAGAAGTCTGCCAGCGCAGGCATTTCCAGTTTCTCGGAGAAGTTCACCTGGCGGCTTGGCAGGTAGCCATGCAGCTTCTGACGCTGTGCGTGCAGGTAGGTGTGTTCTTCAGAACCTTCAGCGAAGGTGACGTACGGCAGTTTTTCGATGTCAGCATCGGTAACCGGTACATTGAAACGATCGCGGACGTAGCGAACGCCGTCCATGTTCATTTTCTTCACCTGGTGCGCGATGTTTTTGCCTTCGGCAGTTTCGCCCATGCCATAGCCTTTAACGGTATGTGCAAGGATGACAGTCGCTTTACCTTTGGTGTCCTGCGCGTTTTTCAGTGCAGCGTAGACTTTCTTCGGATCGTGACCACCACGGTTCAGCGCCCAGATCTGCTCATCAGTCCAGTCTGCAACCAGTGCGGCGGTTTCAGGATATTTACCGAAGAAGTGCTCACGTACGTAAGCGCCGTTTTTGGATTTGAAGGTCTGGTAGTCGCCATCAACGGTTTCGTTCATCAGCTGAATCAGCTTACCGCTGGTGTCTTTACGCAGCAGCTCATCCCAACGACCGCCCCACATGACTTTCACCACGTTCCAGCCAGCACCGCTGAAGATGCCTTCCAGTTCGTTAACGATTTTGCCGTTACCGGTGACCGGGCCATCCAGACGCTGGAGGTTACAGTTGATGATGAAGCACAGGTTATCCAGCTTGTCGCGGGTTGCGATGGTGATAGCCCCCTTGGATTCTGGTTCATCCATCTCGCCGTCGCCCAGGAAGGCATAAACGGTCTGCTTAGAGGTATCTTTCAGGCCACGGTGTTCCAGATATTTCAGGAATTTAGCCTGGTAGATAGCACCGATTGGGCCCAGACCCATGGATACGGTCGGGAACTGCCAGAATTCTGGCATCAGTTTCGGGTGCGGGTAAGAAGACAGACCGTTACCGTGAACTTCCTGACGGAAATTGTTCATCTGCTCTTCGGTCAGACGACCTTCAAGGAAGGCACGTGCGTAAACGCCTGGAGAGATGTGGCCCTGGAAGTACACCAGGTCGCCGCCGTCTTGCTCATTGCGTGCACGGAAGAAGTGGTTGTAGCACACTTCATAAATGGTCGCAGAAGACTGGAAGGAGGACATGTGGCCGCCCAGTTCCAGATCTTTTTTAGATGCGCGCAGAACGGCCATGATCGCGTTCCAGCGGATAGCTGAACGGATGCGACGTTCCAGATCCAGATCGCCCGGATATTCCGGCTCATCTTCAACGGCAATTGTATTCACATAATTGCTTGCCCCGGCTCCAGCTGCCACGCTCACACCGCCTTTGCGGGCTTCGGAAAGCAGCTGATCAATCAGATACTGAGCGCGCTCAACACCTTCTTCACGGATGACCGATTCGATCGCCTGTAGCCAGTCGCGAGTTTCGATCGGATCCACGTCATTTTGCAAACGGTCTGACATGGGGGGTATTCCTTATCTATCTAATAACGTTGATTAGTCTGGAACCTGTCCCATTGCGTTTTCTGCCCTACATATTTCGGGTTGTCTCTTTAAAAAGCGCAATAAGACAGGTTCTGCGTTTAGTTGCCGCGCTCTAAAAACTGGCGCATAAAAATCAGGTGATACTAGTCCTTCCGTTGCTGTAGGCGGCGAAGCGAGCGGTCTCGGCGACTTTGCTCACGGCTGCGGTCCAGCAAGATTTCCTCAATGAAGGCCAGGTGACGGTGCGACGCTTCTCGTGCCTGCTCCGGCTCTCTGGCCATTATCGCCTCGAAAACACGAGTGCGATGGCTGCTGACCAGCGGAAGCATTTCCCGACTGGCATACAGCAATTCAAAGTTCTGTCGAACGTTCTGCGCGAGCATAGGTTCCATGCAGCGTAGCAGATGGAGTAAGACCACATTATGGGCGGCTTCGGTGACGGCAATTTGATACTGGACGACAGCGCTGGATTCGGCATCAAGATCGCCAGACTGCTGAGCGACTTCAATCGCGCGATGCAGCTCGCGGATGCGCGTACGATCTTCTTCGTTACTGCGTAAAGCAGCATAGTACGCGGCAATACCTTCCAGTGCGTGGCGGGTTTCCAGCAGATCAAATTGGGATTCAGGGTGGTCGGAGAGCAATTCTACCAGCGGATCGCTGAAGCTCTGCCAAAGGCTACTTTGAACAAAGGTACCGCCTCCCTGGCGACGAAGCAGAAGGCCCTTCGCTTCGAGACGTTGGATCGCCTCACGCAGAGAGGGTCGGGACACGTCGAACTGTTTTGCCAGTTCGCGTTCAGGCGGGAGTTTTTCACCGGGGCGCAACGTCCCCTCAAGAATCAAAAACTCCAGCTGCTGCTCAATCACATCGGATAATTTTGGTTGGCGGATTTTGCTGTAGGCCATGGTTCCCTGTCTCAAGCCATTTTACCCGGAGTCAATTGGTCTTACCAATTCATAGTTCGTGACGCTAAAGTAACAAAGTATTCACCTTCTGTCCATACAGGTTTTGATTGAAATCAGTAAACCCGGCACATTTTAACAACCTTACAGAAGACACGTTTCAGAAATGTAACTTTGCACAAATGTCGCGTTTACCTATAAAGGAGGATATTTAACCTGGCGGAAACGAAAAATGTGCAGCCTGAACCGATTCAACACTACAAAAAATGCATGAAAATTCATGTTCTCCCGGTAAATCCTGAATATCAAAAGGCCGAGCACCGCTCTTCCTGCATTTACATTTGCTTTCTTTTTATGCAACTCGTCATCACCCCTTCATAAAGCAGGTGCATTCAGGCGCGCTTACCACTATTCTCCCAACTGCGGAAGAGTCTTGAATAACTTTCAGGCCTCTGCTCTGTAAAAAATAATGTACAGGATATGGAAAGTTCATAACGACACGCGCTGAGAATCTGAATTCTTATAAAAGCGTAGAAAAATCAATTACTCACGAGGTTTCATAATGGAAGGTCAACAGCAAGGCGAACAGCTGAAGCGCGGCCTTAAAAACCGCCACATTCAGCTGATTGCGCTGGGTGGAGCTATCGGAACGGGCCTGTTTCTGGGCAGCGCCTCCGTTATTCAATCCGCAGGACCGGGGATTATTCTCGGCTATGCGATAGCAGGTTTTGTGGCTTTTCTGATCATGCGTCAGTTAGGTGAAATGGTGGTAGAAGAGCCTGTAGCGGGTTCTTTCAGCCACTTTGCCTACAAGTACTGGGGCAACTTTGCCGGTTTCGCCTCCGGCTGGAACTACTGGGTGCTGTACGTGCTGGTCGCGATGGCCGAGCTGACGGCGGTCGGGAAATACATCCAGTTCTGGTGGCCTGAAATCCCAACCTGGGCGTCCGCTGCGGTGTTCTTCATCGCCATTAACCTCATCAACCTGACCAACGTTAAAGTGTTCGGTGAGATGGAGTTCTGGTTTGCGATTATCAAAGTGGTCGCAGTTGTAGCAATGATCCTGTTCGGCGGCTGGCTGCTGTTCAGCGGCAACGGTGGCCCGCAGGCTACCGTGCGCAACCTCTGGGATCAGGGCGGTTTCCTGCCACACGGCATACACGGGCTGGTGATGATGATGGCGATCATCATGTTCTCCTTCGGCGGCCTGGAGCTGGTCGGCATTACCGCCGCTGAAGCCGATGACCCGCAGAAAAGCATCCCAAAAGCCACCAACCAGGTTATCTACCGTATCCTGATTTTCTATGTGGGCTCGCTGGCGGTGTTGTTGTCGCTGCTGCCGTGGACGCGCGTAACCTCAGACACCAGCCCGTTCGTGCTTATCTTCCACGAACTCGGCGACACCTTCGTGGCTAACGCCCTGAACGTGGTGGTGCTGACCGCCGCGCTGTCGGTGTATAACAGCTGTGTTTACTGCAACAGCCGTATGCTGTTCGGCCTGGCGCAGCAGGGCAACGCGCCGAAAGCGCTGTCTAAAGTCGACAAACGTGGCGTGCCGGTTAACACCATTCTGGTTTCTGCGCTGTTCACCGCGCTGTGCGTGCTGATCAACTACCTGGCGCCGGAATCCGCATTTGGCCTGCTGATGGCACTGGTGGTTTCTGCTCTGGTAATTAACTGGGCGATGATTAGCCTGGCGCACATCAAATTCCGCCGCGCGAAGAAACAGCAGGGCGTCACCACGCGCTTCCCTGCCCTGTTCTATCCGCTGGGGAACTGGATTTGCCTGTTTACCGTTGCTGCGGTGCTGGTCATCATGCTGATGACGCCGGGCATGGCCATCTCCGTGTATCTGATCCCGGTGTGGATTGTGATTCTGGGCATTGGCTACATGGTTAAACAGAAAGGGGCTAAAGCCGTCCGCGCTTAATCCTTTCGCGCTCTGTACCTCATTGCGGGTACAGAGCATTTCTCCCCCGTCCAAAAAGAGGTACCATCCAGCGGTAACAGCCGACAAAAGGATGCGTGCGACCGATGAAAAAGAACCTGACGATCAAAGACATTGCCGAACTGGCGAACGTCTCCATCGCGACTGTTTCACGGGTGCTGAACAACAACAGCTGGGTGTCCGACAAGACGCGCGAGAAAGTGCAGAAGGTCATCGACGATCACAATTTCAGCCCGAACCTGATGGCCCGCAGCATGATCTCCCGCAAGAGCATGACGCTGGCCGTTGTGGTTTCCGACATCACCAGCCCTTACTTCGCTACTCTGGTCGAACAGATTGAAAAAGCCTGTTTGCAGGCGGGCTACAAAATCGTGCTGTTCGATACGCAATCTGCCAACAAGCGCACCGATTCAAGCCAGGTGATTGCCGAAGATCAGATTTTCAGCAGCATCATCGACAGCCAGCTCGACGGGGTAATTATCCTCGGCGGCAACATCGACTACCTGAACATCCCTGAAGGTTATCTCGACGGTTTACAGAAACTTATCGCCACGCTGCCGGTGATTGTGGTGGGTCGCAAACTGGCTCATTACGATTACACCTGCCTGCAGCGCGATCAGGTGAACTGTGTGAAAATGGTCACCGAATATCTGCTGGAGAAAGGCCATCGCGACATCGCGTTTATCGGCGGTTCGCCGGGCGTATACATGACCGGCCAGCGCGTCAGTGCCTTCCTCAACACCCTGCGACAGGCTGAGATCGACGCAGACAACGCGCACATTATCGAAACCAACTTCTACTCCCAGCATGGTTATGAGGCCATTTCGCGACTGCTGAAATCCGGGCGCGCCCTGCCCCAGGCGTTACTGGCGATCAACGACCGTGTGGCGATGGGTGCCATTCGTGCTCTCAAAGACAATGGCCTGAATGTGCCGGACGATATCGCCGTCGCCAGCTGTGAATACTTCCCCGGCAGCGAATATTATATTCCGCGCCTGACTACCGTTGATCATCAGAATAATGTGTTAGGTCAGCAGGTTATCCGTCAAATGATGACCCTGTTGCAGGACATGTTGCCCGAAAATCTCGATATTTCTCCTCAGCTCATTACGGGTGAATCTGCATAAATCTCTCTGCATTTTTGCCCGGTGGCGCAACGCTAACCGGGCCTACTAACATCCTATCGCGCACAAATTATTCAGATCTTCATCACAGATCCCAACTTGTCAAATTGACCCATTATTTTCTTTCGTCATATTTTACTGAAAACGTTTTCAGGTTTTCAGTGCAGAGAGGGCAAGATGAAACCGACCATGATGACTTACATCCACGAAGAGCACGCGACACTGTCGCAAATTCTGAATAACTACCCAGCGTCAATCCCGGCAATCGAAGACGAGAATGAGTGGCTGCTGCTGGCCACCGGCTCCAGTGTCAATGCGGCGGTCAGCGCCAAGTACTACATCGAAAGCCTGTCTAATGTACGCGTGACTATCGCTGAGCCGTTCCACTATCAGCATTTCGAGAAGCATAATCCTGCCATTCGTACGGTGGTGGCGGTTTCGCAAAGCGGGGAAAGCACCTCGACCCTGCATGCTCTGGCGGCGCTGAAAAAACATTACCCGGTGAAAACCGTTGGGGTGACCAGCAAACCGCAAAGCGAGCTGGCAAAAACCGCAGATACCTTTGTGCTGCTGGATATCGGTGAAGAGCGCGTGGGCTACGTGACCAAAGGCTACGTCGCCACCATTCTGACGTTGATGCTGATGGGCCTGCGCCATGCTCACGCCGTTGGGGCGATTGATGATGCGCGTGAGCTGCAAGAGCTGGCGACATTGCGCGAAGCCGTGAACGCAATCCCGGCCATCATCGACACCACCGAATCATTTTTCACCCGCTGGCAGGACAGCCTCATCGCCTCCCCACGCTTCACCAGCATCGGCTACGGCCCGGCGGTTGGCGTGTGCATGGAGATGGCGACCAAATTCACTGAAACCGTGCGCGTGCCGTCTCAGGGCATTGAAATGGAAGTGTTTATGCACGGCCCGTATTTCGAAATTAACCCGCAGCACCGACTGTTTTTCCTCGATGTGCCGAGCGTGGCCCGCGAACGTCTGAACCTGCTGCGCCAGTACGAACAGCGCCACACCCATTACGTTTACACCGTCACGCCGGGCAGCAGCGACGACCCGCATACGCTGGCGCTGAATGTCGATGTGCCGGAAACCGTGCTGCCGCTGCTGATGATTATCCCGTTCCAGATCCTCGCCCATCACATCGCCGAGGGGAAAGGCAATAACCTGCCGCAGCGCATCTTTACCGACTTTGGCATTGCCGTAAAAAGTAAAACCAAACCTGGCGACTACGCCTGATTAGCCGACCGTACCCTCTGACTTATAAGGTGCTTCACCATGGCGACTTCATACTTACCCATAGCAGAGCAGATCCTCGCCGCCGTTGGCGGTAAGGAAAACGTGGTTCACGCCACCCATTGCGCCACCCGTCTGCGGCTGAACCTGAAAGACGACAGCAAAATCAATGAAGAGCAGCTGTACACGCTGCCAGAAGTGGTGAAGCTGGTGAACAACGGCAGCCAGTTCCAGATTGTTATCGGCCCTAAAGTTGAGAAAGTGTTCGCGGCGATGAGCCCGATGCTGTCGGACAGCAACGCACCCGCCGAGCAGCCTGCACAAAAAAGCGCGCTGTTCAACCGAATGCTGGCGACGCTCTCCGCCATTTTCACGCCGTACATCGGCGTGCTGGCGGGCGTCGGGGTGGTCAAAGGATTGGTCGTTTTACTGCAAACGATGGATCTGATTTCCACCCAATCCTGGCTGTTCGTAGTGCTGAACGCGCTCTCAAGCGGGGTGTTCGTGATGCTGCCGCTGTTTATCGCCGTCACCGCATCCGATAAATTCAAAACCAATCGCTTTACCGCGCTGGCGCTGACCGCGGCGATGATCTTCCCGTTAACGGATGCCGCCACGCCAAACAGCATCGAGATTTTCCACCTCACCTTCCCGTTGAAAATCTATGGCGGCGCGGTGATCCCGGCAATTTTCGCGGTGTGGTTCCTGAGCTACGTCGAGCGCTGGTTTAAAAAAGTGGTTCCGGAAGTAGCGGCGCTGGTCTTCGTGCCGTGCCTGTCTCTGCTGGTGTGCGGTTTCGTGGTCTTCACGGTGATTGGCCCGATTGCCGACTACGTGGGGATTGGTATCGCCAACGGTTACACCTGGCTGTATAACCTGAGTCCGGTACTGTCCGGCGCGCTACTGGCGGGCATTGGCCAACTGTTTGTCGTGTTCGGCGTGCACTGGGGAATCATCCCGATTGCGCTTATCAATATGCAGGTCAACGGCTATGACACCGTAATGGCGATGTTTATGTCGGCGGTCATGGGCCAGTTTGGCGCGGCGTTTGGGGCCATCTTTATCGCCCGTAACCTGAAAGACAAACAGCTCGCGATTTCCGCATCTATCTCCGCGTTTTTCGGCATCACCGAACCGGCGCTGTACGGCGTAAACCTGAAATACCGGATGCTGTTTATCTTCGGCTGTATCGGTGCGGCAATGGGTGGCGCTATCACCGGCTTCCTGCGGGTTAAAACCTATAGCTTCCTGCCGGTGCTGAACGTCTTTGAGCTCGGTTTGTTCAGCGGCCCGGATTCGAAAGCCATCTACGAAGTGATTGCGATTGCAGTGGCCTTCAGCGTCCCTGCCATTCTCACCATTCTCTACGGTAAAAGCCGGATCCTGGTTTCGGCTACCGATTTACGCTAATTATCCACATGCTGTAGCGGCTGAAAACCGCTACAGCAGCATGTTACCTGCCTCACACTTTCTTCTGCACAGCTCATTTATCCATATCAGCGCCGCATTCCTGCAACGCAATATTTCCATCGCCCGTGAATAATCGACTGCATATCTCATGGCGAGGAAAGGTAGATGGATAACAACAAATTAACGGTCAAAGAAAAAATCGGCTATGGCATGGGCGACGCAGGGTGCAATATCATCTTCGGCGCCATTATGTTGTTTGTTAACTATTTTTATACCGATATCTTTGGGCTAGCGCCTGCACTTGTCGGGGTATTACTGCTGTCAATTCGCGTCATCGACGCGGTAACAGACCCGATTATGGGCGCGATGGCAGATCGCACCCGCAGCAAATATGGCCGCTTTCGTCCGTGGCTGCTGTGGATTGCGTTCCCGTATGCACTGTTCAGCGTGATGATGTTCACCACCCCGGACTGGAGCTACAGCAGCAAAGTTATCTATGCCTTCGTCACCTATTTCCTGCTGTCGATAACCTACACGGCAATCAACATTCCGTATTGCTCACTCGGCAGCGTTATCACCAATGACCCGAAAGAGCGCGTGGCGTGCCAGTCCTATCGTTTCGTGATGGTCGGCATCGCCACACTGCTGCTATCGCTGACGCTGCTGCCGATGGCCGACTGGTTTGGTGGCGATAACAAAGCCAAAGGCTACCAGATGGCGATGACCGTACTGGCGTTTATCGGCATGTGCATGTTCCTGTTCTGCTTTGCGACGGTGCGCGAACGCGTACGTCCGGCGGTGCAAACCAACGACGAATTAAAGCGCGACCTGAAAGACGTGTGGAAAAACGATCAGTGGGTGCGCATTCTGCTGCTGACCCTGAGCAACGTCTGTCCAGGCTTTATCCGCATGGCGGCGACCATGTATTACGTTACCTGGGTGATGCAGCAAAGCACCCATTTCGCGACGCTGTTTATCAGCCTCGGCGTGGTGGGCATGATGATTGGCAGTATGCTGGCGAAAGTGCTGACCGACCGCTGGTGCAAGCTGCAGGTGTTCTTCTGGACCAACATCGCGCTGGCGATTTTTTCCTGCGCCTTCTATTTCTTCGACCCGCACGCCACGATGATGATTATGGTTCTCTACTTCCTGCTCAACATCCTGCATCAGATCCCGTCCCCGCTGCACTGGTCGCTGATGGCGGACGTCGATGACTACGGCGAATGGAAAACGGGCAAACGCATCACCGGCATCAGCTTCTCGGGTAATCTGTTCTTCCTGAAAGTCGGGCTGGCGGTCGCGGGCGCGATGGTCGGCTTCCTGCTCTCCTGGTACGGTTACGATGCGGGTGCGAAAGCGCAAAGCCCGGCAGCGCTCAACGGCATTGTCCTGCTGTTCAGCATCATTCCAGGCGTGGGCTATCTGATCACTGCGGGCGTGGTGCGCCTGTTGAAAGTCGACCGTGAAATGATGAAAAAAATCCAGTCCGACCTGGAAAAACGTCGCCAGAACTATCGTGAACTGAATGATTATCAGACCGAGGCTGAACTCGTAAGGAAACCACAATGAACCACTGGCCAAACCCTTTTATTGAGCAGCGCGCGGACCCCTTTATCCTGCGCCATGACGGCCTGTATTACTTTATTGCTTCGGTGCCGGAATATGACCGGCTGGAAATTCGCCGCGCCGCTGATATCGACGGATTACGCACCGCCGAACCGGTGGTGGTCTGGCGCAAACCCGACAGCGGCCCAATGAGCCAGCTCATCTGGGCGCCAGAACTGCACTGCATCGACGGTACCTGGGTTATCTATTTTGCCGCAACGCACACCCATGATTTGGATACGCTGGGCATGTTCCAGCACCGGATGTTCGGCCTGACCTGTGACGACGCCGATCCGCTGACGGGTATGTGGTGGGAGAAAGGCCAGGTAAAGACGCAGTTTGATACTTTTGCCCTCGACGCCACGACGTTTGAGCATCAGGGAAAGCAGTGGTATCTGTGGGCGCAAAAGGCACCGGATATCGCCGGAAACACCAATCTGTATCTGGCCGAACTGGAAAATCCATGGACGATTAAGGGCACACCGGTAATGCTCAGCAAACCGGAATTTGACTGGGAGTGTCGCGGTTTTCTGGTTAACGAAGGCCCGGCAGTGCTGGTTCATAACGACAAACTGTTCGTTAGTTATTCCGCCAGCGCCACCGATGAAAACTACTGCATGGGGCTGCTGTGGATTGCGCTCGACGCCGACCCGATGCTGGCCAGCAACTGGCATAAATCACCGCAGCCGGTGTTCACGACCAGCGATGAAAACAAACAGTACGGGCCGGGGCATAACAGCTTTACTCAAACCCCGAACGGTGACGATGTGCTGGTTTATCACGCCCGCAACTACACCGAAATTGAAGGCGACCCGCTGTACGATCCAAACCGTCATACTCGCCTGAAACTGATTCGCTGGAAAGAAAACGGGATGCCTGATTTCGGCATCCCGCATGCGGATTCACTGTAAAAACAACGGCACGCTGCTAAACCCAAATAATTCGAGTTGCAGGGTATTAAACCAGCGCGCCGTAAATCGTCAGCAACGCCATGATAACCACCACCGCATAAGAGGCTTTCTTCGCCATCGACACCGCCGCTTTTGGTGTTTCCACTTTATCGACATGAGTCTCACGCGCCAGCGAGAACTGCGCCAGACGAGTCAGCACCTGATACTGCGACGTATGCCGATCGCCCAGCGAGGCGAACCACGCGGGCAGCGCTTTTTCACCATGACCAATCAGCGCGTACACAACACCCACCAGCCGCACCGGCACCCAATCCAGCACGTGCAAAATGGCATCGACAGCGGATTGCTGACGATCACGTGGCGTCTGATAACGCGCCAGCCAGCTTTGCCACGCTCGCAGGAACGCGTAGCCCATCAGCGTTGCGGGCCCGAACGGACCGCCGACTACGAACCAGAACAGCGGCGCGAGGTAGTAACGATAGTTAATCCACAGCAGCGCATTTTGCAGTTCACGCAGAAACTCTCGCTCATCACAGCCCGGCGGAACGCCATGAATTAGCGTCAACTCGGTGGCCATCGCATCACGCGCATGGGCATCGTTGCGGGAAGCGGCTTTCAGATAGGCGTGATAATGCAAACGTACCTTGCCCGCGCCAATACACAGCAGGCCAATCAGGATCCACATCACCAACAGCGGAACGTTAAACAACACCCCGAGCAGCGCGCGCTGCAACACATACACAATCGCCATCGCGATAACAGTCATCAGCACGGTGACAATAAAAGAATAGTTCTTGATGCGGCGGAAAAGAACTTCCAGCCGGTGGTCGAGTTGCCAGTGTTCGCCCAATTTGAACAAACGTTCGGCGATCAGCACCAGTAGGGTGGTAAACAGCGTCATGTCATCTCCTTATCTGACGGGTGGCTCACCAGAGAACGAAACCGTGGCCAGTCAAACGCCGGGCCAGGATCGGTTTTACGTTCAGGAGCGATATCACAGTGGCCCGTCATATTACGGGCAATCGCCGGGTAAGCCGACATCAACACTTGGGTCAGGGCCGCAAGTTGCTGATATTGTTCGTCGGTATACGCCAGAGTATCCGTGCCTTCCAGCTCAATACCAATCGAAAAATCGTTACATCTTTCGCGCCCGTTGTAGCGTGAAACACCCGCATGCCAGGCGCGTTTATCGAAGGGAACATACTGCACGATTTCGCCGTCACGGCGAATCAGACAATGGGCTGAAACGCGCAAATGGGCAATTTCGGCGAAAAAAGGGTGCGCTTCGGGGTCGATAGTTCCAGTGAATAATGCGTCAATCCACGGGCCACCAAATTCACCGGGCGGCAAACTGATATTATGAACCACCAGCAGCGAAGGCGCTTCATCATCCGGGCGGCAATCATGATGCGGCGATGGAACGCGACGGGCATTCTCCAGCCAGCCACCGTGTAACTGCATGCGGGCTCTCCTTAATCTATGGTGCAGAAATCCGGTTCAGAGTAGCATGTTTATAACTTATGATTCCTTACCATTTGGAGTTTTATCATGCCGCCTCGCCGCTACAATCCTGAGCATCGTCGTGACGTACTGCTGGAACGTATTAACCTCGATATCCCTGCTGCCGTTGCCCATGCACTCCGTGAAGATTTAGGTGGCGAAGTGAACGCCGCGAACGATATTACCGCACAGTTATTGCCGGAAGACACCCGTTCTCACGCCGTCGTAATCACCCGTGAAACGGGCGTATTCTGCGGTAAACGCTGGGTGGAAGAAGTGTTTATTCAGCTCGCCGGTGATGACGTCAGCATCATCTGGCACGTTGAGGACGGTGACTTACTGAAAGAAAATCAGCCACTGTTTGAACTGAATGGCCCATCGCGCGTACTGCTGACCGGCGAACGTACGGCGCTGAATTTTGTGCAGACCCTTTCCGGCGTCGCCAGCAACGTCCGTCGCTATGTCGATCTACTCGAAGGCACCAAAACGCAACTGCTCGACACCCGTAAAACACTACCAGGACTGCGTACCGCGCTGAAATATGCAGTGCTGTGCGGCGGCGGGACTAATCACCGTCTCGGCCTGTCGGATGCATTCTTGATTAAAGAAAACCACATCATTGCCTCCGGCTCCGTACGTCAGGCGGTGGAAAAAGCCTTCTGGCTGCACCCGGATGTGCCGGTGGAAGTCGAAGTGGAAAGTCTCGAAGAATTGCAGGCCGCGCTAAAAGCCGGGGCGGACATCATCATGCTTGATAACTTCGACATCGAACACATGCGCGAAGCGGTGAACATCACCCACGGTCAGGCTCAACTTGAAGTGTCCGGTAACGTGACCTTCGACACCATTCGTGAATTTGCTGAAACCGGCGTGGATTACATCTCCGTTGGCGCGCTCACCAAACACGTGCAGGCACTCGACCTGTCGATGCGTTTTAAATAACCTCTTTTGCGAAGGGGTTTGCGAGCCCCTTCGCAGCGAAATGTAACGCTCGTGCAATCGGCCATAAACCTCTGAAGCATCCTTCCTGATCCCTTTTTTGCTATTCGCCATCCGCATTTCTCCCTGCCAAAGTGCTCCCGTTTAACAAGGAGCGAAACATGGACAAGCAGCAAGGATTCACCCTGATCGAACTGATGGTTGTTATCGGTATCATTGCCATCCTCAGTGCCATCGGCATTCCGGCTTATCAAAACTACCTGCGAAAAGCCGCCCTCACTGACATGCTACAAACGTTTATGCCGTACCGCACCGCCATTGAGCTTTGCGCTCTCGACCATGGCGGAACCACCACCTGCGATGGAGGCACAAACGGGATCCCTTCTCCCACCACCAGCCGCTATGTCTCTGCCATGGAAGTCCAACAGGGAACGGTGACATTAACCGGCCAGGAAAGCCTGAACGGCTTAAGCGTTACCCTGAAACCCGCATGGGACAATGCGAATGGCGTAACCGGTTGGCAGCGCACATGCACCATCGCCAGCGACGGCGCTCTGCAACAGGCGTGTGAAGACGTATTCCGCTTCACGGCACCTTGAGAGGCGAAAATGAAAAACGATAAACTTCTCACGTTATGCCAGCGGTATCAGGCGGTACTGCTCAGCAATAGCGAAAAGGTTCTGAATATTGCGGTAGTCGGCACACCGCCCAGCGAGTTAATGGCTGCCCTACGGTTCTCCACGCAAAAGCGCATCGACATTGAATGTTGGGATCAGCCCCGCATGGATCAGCATCTGCATACCTCACAGGATTCACATTTACCGGCCGCCAGGGACGACAACGGCAACGTTGTTGAATTGCTGAACCAAACTTTTCAGCAGGCACTCCAGCAGCGTGCATCCGACATTCACGTCGAGCCAGGGGAAGACGTCTTGCGCATTCGGCTGCGGGTGGACGGCGTGCTGCATTCCCTGCCGGAATTATCTCCCACGCTCAGCGCTCCGCTGATTGCCCGGCTCAAAGTATTGGGCAATCTGGATATCGCCGAGCGGCGATTGCCGCAGGACGGGCAATTTACCGTCGACATCTCCGGGCGCAGCGTCTCCTTCCGCATTGCCACCCTGCCCTGTCGTGGCGGTGAAAAGGTCGTTCTCCGCCTGCTGCATCAGGTGAAGTTGGCGCTGGATATTAATACGCTGGGGATGAACAACGCCCAACTTGACGCCTTTCATCTGGCGCTGCATCAACCGCAGGGACTAATGCTGGTCACCGGCCCCACCGGCAGCGGCAAAACCGTCACGCTGTACAGTGCGCTGCAAGCACGTAATCGCCCGGAGATAAATCTGTGCAGCGTCGAAGATCCGGTGGAGATCCCGCTCGATGGCATCAATCAGACGCAGATCAACACCCGGGCAGGTCTGACTTTCCAGAGCGTTTTGCGCGCGTTGCTACGCCAGGATCCGGACGTCGTGATGGTGGGTGAAATCCGTGACACCGAAACCGCCGAAATCGCCATCAATGCCGCACAGACCGGGCATCTGGTGCTGTCGACGCTACATACCAATTCCACCACAGAAACGTTGATCCGGCTTCAGCAAATGGGCGTTGCCCGCTGGATGATCTCCTCGGCGCTGTTGCTGGTCATCGCCCAACGACTGGTGCGTCGTTTATGCCCGCATTGCTGCCAACAAGAAGGTCACTATGACGCCCTTCCGGTTTCTCTGTGGCCCAGAACATTGCCGCGCTGGCGAGCCGTCGGGTGTGAGCGCTGCTATCACGGATATCACGGGCGTATTGCGCTGTTTGAAGTACTCACCATTACCCCCTCTCTGAAACAGGCCATCGTCAGCGGTTCCAGCCCGGAAGAGGTGCAGCGTCTGGCGCGTGATTCCGGCATGATGACCCTGTTTGAACATGGCTGCGAAGCCGTCGAACAAGGGCAAACCACCGTGGAAGAACTGCTGCGGGTGATCGGCGTTCCCGATGGCGAGTAAACAGCTCTGGCACTGGCGGGGCGTGACATCGCTCGGTGAAATCCGCCAGGGTAGCGTCTGGGCAGAAAATAAAATGGCCGCGATGGCGAGTGCCGGGCGCGATGGGGTCCAGCCATTGTCACTCACTCGCCGGGCTACCCGAAAATCACACTGGCGGGCGCAATACAGCAGCGAACTGATGCAGCAACTGGCCACATTGCTGCAGGCAGGGCTGACGCTTTCAGAGAGTTTGATGCTGTTGGCTGAACAGCATCCTGTCGCGCAGTGGCAGGCAATGATGCAGGATCTGGCCCAACGCCTGGCGCACGGCGCGTCACTCTCCGACGCTATGCAGCAGTGGCCAGAGGCTTTTCCACCGCTGTACCACACGCTGATCCAGGCCGGAGAAATGACCGGTAAGCTCGATTATTGCTGCGCCCATCTTGCCCGTCAGCAAGAAGAACAACATAAGCTGAGTCAAAAGGTGAAAAAGGCACTGCGCTATCCGCTGATCATACTGCTACTGGCGTTATTAGTGGTGATTGGGATGAGTGCCTTTGTATTGCCGGAGTTTGCCGCCATTTATCGCACATTTAATACGCCACTTCCGATACTGACTCAGATGGTGATGTCGATGTCAGCCGGAGTACAACATGGTTTACCGCTGATTGGATTACTGGCAACGCTGCCTTTTTTACTGCGCCCGGTTTTGCGACGTAGCCCGTACTGGCAAAGGCTTCGGCCGCAACTGTTGTTAGCGCTTCCGGTGGTGTCCGGACTGATTCGCGGACAAAGACTCAGCCAGATTTATACCGTTCTCGCCCTAACGCAGAACGCCGGGATCCCTTTTCTGCAAGGGCTGGAAAGCGTGGAAAAGACCCTGACCTGCTCGTGGTGGCGCGATGTTATCCATCAGACCAGCGAATCAATCGCCAAGGGGAGTGCCATCTGGCAAGCAATGGAGCAGCAAAAAATCTTTACGCCGCTGTGTAAGCAGCTGGTCAGAACCGGCGAGGTCTCGGGCTCTCTCGATAAAATGCTCGAGAATCTGGCGCACTATCACAGTGATCAAACGCATCAGCAGGCAGAAAATCTGGCAACGCTACTCGAACCAGTGATGTTACTGGTGACGGGAATTATTATCGGCACACTGGTGGTGGCAATGTACCTGCCAATATTTCATCTGGGGGATGCTATCAGTGGAGGGTAATCGCTGGCGTAAGATACGCCAGCGATTTACGGCATTACAGGCTGTTGAACACGCGGTTCTCTTGTTCCTGTACGCGGATAAAGGTCGTGCGTTTGGTCAGCTCTTTCAGGCGTGATGCACCGACGTAGGTACATGCAGAACGTAGGCCACCGAGGACATCACGGGCGGTATTTTCTACCGGGCCACGCAGTGCCAGCTTAACGGTTTTACCTTCTGCCGCGCGGTATTTAGCAACACCACCGACGTGACGATTCATCGCGGACTCGGAGCTCATACCGTAGAACAGCATGAATTTTTCGCCGTTCTCTTCAACTACAGTGCCGCCGCTTTCTTCGTGACCAGCCAGCATACCGCCCAGCATCACGAAATCTGCGCCGCCGCCAAAGGCTTTCGCTACGTCGCCCGGGGTCGTACAGCCGCCATCACTTACGATCTGACCGCCGAGGCCGTGCGCCGCATCGGCACATTCGATAACAGCAGACAGCTGCGGGTAGCCTACACCCGTTTTTACACGGGTGGTGCAAACGGAACCAGGACCAATACCGACTTTCACGATGTCAGCGCCAGCCAGGATCAGCTCTTCACACATCTCACCGGTAACGACGTTACCCGCACAGATGGTTTTGGTCGGCCAGGCTTCACGCGCTTTAATCAGGAACTGAACGAAGTGTTCGGAATAACCGTTCGCCACGTCGATGCAGACGAAGTTCAGCGCAGAATGCAGATTGAGGATCTGTTTGGTTTTTTCGAAATCCGCGTCGGACGTACCGGTAGAAACCATTACGTGTTTCAGCACATTTTCAGACTCGCTGTCCGCAAAGGCTTTCCAGTCTTCAACAGAATAGTGTTTGTGCACGGCGGTCAGAATACCAAAGGACGCCAGGGCTTTCGCCATTGCGAATGTGCCAACCGTATCCATGTTTGCAGCAATGATTGGAACGCCAGACCATTTCTGACCAGAATGCTTAAAGGTGTATTCGCGTTCCAGCTCAACTTCGGAACGGCTTTTGAGGGTAGAGCGTTTAGGACGGATAAGAACGTCTTTAAAACCTAACTTCAGATCTTCTTCGATACGCATGTACGGATTCCTGGGGTTAGAGGCAAAAATGGACTAAGCACAACTCCAGTGACGTTATCATACGCAGTAATCATCCCTTCGCAAGACTGCGATTTTCACTTTTTTTACGCTACAATCGTATAAATTTACCTGGTGAACAGCGATTTTAACGTGTTCCATTTTGGTCACCGCAAAGCTTAATTTTAACCGGTTGATTTGTAGCGATAATTATTCACAGGATAGGGTTGTATGGGGTATACAGTCGCGTTAACGGGTGGCATCGGGAGCGGAAAAAGCACCGTTGCGAACGCCTTTGCCGACTTAGGCGTAAGCGTTATTGATGCCGATATCATCGCTCGTCAGGTTGTCGAACGCGGAACGCCGGCGTTACAGTCCATTGTCAGCCACTTTGGTGATACGCTACGCTTGCCTGATGGCAGCCTCAATCGTCGTCAGCTTCGGGAGCGTATTTTCGCTAATGCCGCAGAGAAATCCTGGCTTAATGCCCTTCTCCACCCTCTGATCCAGCAGGAAACACAGCGTCAGATGCAGCAGGCAACTTCGCCTTATGTTCTGTGGGTGGTTCCGCTGTTGGTGGAAAATCAGCTCTGGCAAAAAGCTGACCGAGTGTTGGTGGTCGATGTTTCTGAGGAAACACAGCTCCAGCGCACGATGCAGCGCGATAATGTGTCAGAAGCACATGCAAAACAGATCCTAGCCGCCCAGGCCACGCGTGAACAGCGCCTTGCCGTGGCGGACGACGTTATTGATAACAACGGCGCACCAGATGCCATCGCATTGGATGTAGCCCGCCTGCACGACAGCTATCTGAAGCTGGCTTGTCAGGCCGATTCACAGGAAAAATCGTAATGCACACCCACGTCCTCTTTGAACATCCCCTGAATGAGAAAATGCGCACCTGGTTACGCATTGAGTTCCTGGTTCAGCAACTGAATTGCAACCTGCCTGTACGCGATCATGCCAGCGCATTGCATTTTTTTAGAAACATTGGGGACTTACTGGATGTGTTCGAACGCGGTGAAGTTCGTACAGATTTACTGAAGGAGCTGGAGCGCCAGCAGCGTAAACTGAAGCAGTGGGATGAAGTCCCTGGCGTCGACAAAAGCCGTATTGAATCCCTGCGCCAACAACTCAAAAACAGCAGCAGCATTCTTATGACTGCCCCGCGCGTAGGCCAGCTGTTGCGCGAAGACAAACTGATTGCTCTGGTGCGCCAGCGTCTGAGCATTCCCGGTGGCTGCTGTAGTTTTGATTTACCCACGCTGCACATCTGGCTGCATGCCCCACAGTCGAAGCGCGATGCGCAGGTAACACATTGGCTGGAAAGCCTTGAGCCAATGAATCAGGCGCTGACGCTTATCGTCGATCTTATCCGTAATTCCGCGGCGTTCCGTAAGCAAACTAGCCTGAATGGTTTCTTCCAGGATAACGGCGAAGATGCCGATCTTCTGCGTCTCCAGCTGGTGCTTGACGATCAGCTTTATCCGCAAATCTCCGGCCACAAGAGCCGTTTTGCCATCCGTTTCCTGCCTCTGGACAGTGAAAATGGCACTGTTCCAGAGCGTCTGGATTTCGAACTGGCTTGTTGTTAAGGAATCATCATGAGCGAAGTGATTAACGTAAACTGCCCCACCTGCGGCAAAAGCATCATCTGGGGCGAACAGAGTCCGTTCCGCCCCTTCTGCTGCAAACGCTGCCAGCTGATCGATTTAGGTGAGTGGGCCGCCGAAGAGAAGCGGATCCCAAGCAGCGGCGATCTGTCTGAAAGCGACGACTGGAGCGAAGAGCAGATTTAAGCCTGCGCTATCAGTTTGGCAATAACCGGTCCGTTGGCGGGTGGAAACTCTTCTGCCAACAGATCTTTCTGTGCGACCCAGCGTCCCGGTTGACCTTCTTTCCCCCAAGGCTCGCCCTGCCAGCTATCCACCAGCCAGAACCACAGCGTGATATGCCGGTCCGGAAATTCAAACTCCAGCTTATCAAACAGCATTGCAGATTCCGGCAAGATCCCCACTTCTTCGAATAACTCTCGCGCCAGTGCCAGCTCCGGGCTTTCACCCTCTTCAATCTTCCCACCCGGGAACTCCCACATGTTTGCCATATGCGCATCGGCGGCACGCTGGGTGATAAAAATTTCGCCCGCAGCGTTACGCAGGATCCCGGTTGAAATTTGCAGTTTTTTCATTGTCTTCATTCCATAAAAAAGGCGCTGTCACCAGCGCCTTTGTTTCGCAGATCTGAGTGTTTAGCAGAGCTTAGTTGATACGACCATGGCACTGCTTATATTTTTTACCTGAACCGCACGGACACGGATCGTTGCGACCGACTTTACGCTCGCCGGTTTGGGCAGCCAGCTCTTCGGAGACAGCGGTGTTGTCATCAGCATGGCTAAGCTGCTGCATCTGTGCCAGACGCTCAGCTTCTTCGCGGCGCTGTTCTTCCATCGCTTCGACTTCTTCCGGCATGCGCACCTGCACTTTGCACAGGGTGCTGATCACTTCATATTTCAGTGTTTCGAGCATGGCCGCAAACATGGAGAACGATTCGCGCTTGTACTCCTGTTTAGGATCTTTCTGCGCATAACCACGCAGATGGATACCCTGACGCAGGTAGTCCATCGCTGCCAGGTGCTCTTTCCACAGGGAGTCGAGTGTCTGCAGCATTACGCCTTTCTCAAAGTGGCGCATCATTTCGGTGCCAACCACTTCTTCTTTACGCTGGTAGACTTCGATTCCACTCTGCAGAATACGCTCACGCAGTGTTTCTTCGTGCAGATCTGGCTCTTTATCCAGCCACTCTTTGATTGGCATTTCGAGGTCGAAATCGTTTTTCAGGCGTTCCTGAAGGCCCTCAACATCCCACATTTCTTCCAGAGACTGTGGTGGAATGTGGGCGTCAATGGTGGTTTTGAACACGTCTTCACGGATGCTGGCGATGGTTTCGCTCACATCAGACACGTCCAGCAGTTCGTTACGCTGGGAGTAGATCGCACGACGCTGATCGTTCGCCACATCATCATATTCCAGCAGCTGCTTACGAATATCGAAGTTACGGCTTTCCACTTTGCGCTGTGCGTTAGCAATCGCTTTGGTCACCCATGGGTGCTCAATCGCTTCGCCAGGTTTCATACCCAGCTTACGCATCATACCGGAAACGCGATCGGAGGCGAAGATACGCATCAGGGCATCTTCCATCGACAGGTAGAAGCGGGAAGAACCGGCATCACCCTGACGACCTGCTCGACCACGCAGCTGGTTATCGATACGGCGAGATTCGTGGCGCTCAGTACCAATGATATGCAGACCGCCGGATGCCAGAACAGCATCGTGACGCACCTGCCAGTCTGCTTTAATCTGGGCTACCTTCTCAGGCGTTGGCTCTTCCAGAGCGGCAACTTCTTCCTGCCAGCTACCGCCCAGCACGATATCCGTACCACGGCCCGCCATGTTGGTTGCGATTGTCACTGACGCCGGATAACCCGCCTGAGCAACGATACCTGCTTCGTTGGCGTGGAATTTGGCGTTCAGAACGTTGTGCTTGATACCCGCTTTGGTCAGCTCGTTTGAAACCACTTCGGATTTCTCGATGGAGATGGTCCCCACCAGTACTGGCTGGCCGTTCGCTGTACGCTCTTTAATGTCTTCGATAATCGCGCCGATTTTGTCCAGCTCGGTCATGTAGACCAGGTCCGGCATATCTTTACGAATCATTGGGCGGTTGGTCGGCACTACGATGGTGTCGAGTTTATAGATGGAGCTGAACTCGAACGCTTCGGTATCCGCAGTACCTGTCATACCCGCCAGCTTTTCATACAGACGGAAGTAGTTCTGGAAAGTAATGGAAGCCAACGTCTGGTTTTCGTTCTGAATGTCCACGCCTTCTTTGGCTTCAACCGCCTGATGCAGACCGTCAGACCAGCGACGACCCTGCATGGTACGGCCGGTGTGTTCATCGACGATGATCACTTCGCCATCTTTCACGATGTAGTCGACATCACGGGTGAACAGCACGTGGGCACGCAGCGCGGCGGTTACGTGGTGCATCAGCATGATGTTGGTTGGAGAGTACAGGGACTCACCTTCTTCCATAATGCCTTCTCTCACCAGCAGTTCTTCTACCAGCACCAGACCACGTTCGGTGATGTTAACCTGACGCGATTTCTCATCCACGGAGAAGTGGCCTTCACCCTGGAAGGTGTCAGAGTCTTCTTTTTCCTGACGAATCAGATACGGGATAATTTTGTTTACCTGCTTGTACATCTCGGAGCTGTCTTCAGCCGGGCCGGAGATGATAAGCGGGGTACGCGCTTCATCGATGAGGATTGAATCCACTTCATCGACCAATGCGTAATGCAGTTTACGCTGAACGCGTTCATCAGGGCTGAATGCCATGTTATCGCGCAGGTAGTCGAAACCGTATTCGTTGTTGGTACCATAAGTGATGTCGGCGGCGTACGCTTCACGCTTCGCTGGAGCGGGCATACCGGACATGTTTACCGCAACGCTCATCCCCAGGAACTCAAACAGCGGACGGTTGTTTTCAGCATCACGCTGTGCCAGATAGTCGTTGACGGTGACCACGTGAACGCCTTTACCTGACAGGGCATTGACGTACGCAGGCAGCGTTGCGGTCAGGGTTTTACCTTCACCTGTACGCATTTCCGCGATGCAGCGGTCATTCAGAACCATACCGCCGAGCAGCTGTACGTCGAAGTGACGCATGCCGAAGACACGTTTACTGGCTTCACGGACGACCGCGAAAGCTTCTGGGATCAGGCTTTCCACGGTTGCGCCTTTTTCCAGGCGTTCACGGAATTCGTTGGTTTTTGCTTTCAGCTCGTCATCAGAGAGCTTTTCCAGCGCAGGTTCCATGGCATTGATTTGTACGACGGTTTTGCGCATACGGCGCAGTGTACGATCGTTACGGCTACCGAAAACTTTGGTCAATAAATTAAGCATAATTAAAATCTCAATCGCCCCGCCTTGCGGAGTCTTAGTCATTAGTTGAAGTTTGTTTTTTTCAGCTAAGGCGTTGAGGTCCGGCGCGGATGCCGTGAACCTGGCTTACCCAGGCGCTGACAGAAAAGGCTTGATGTGAAATGGAATCAGGGCTGTATGCCACTGAGCGTACGATAACCGGCTGCTGGCTTTCGCGCATCAGCAGTGCGCTGAGCGTATCCAGCAGGGCCAGGTGATGTACTTCGAGTGGAGCAGACGCTTCTGCGACCGGCAGCGCCTGTGGCGCCATCGCGAAGGAAAGATGACGAATGACCGTTCGGATGGCGTGCTGATGCCAGTAATCGACGGTAAACGTTGGACGACGGTTGCCTTCCAGTAACGCCAGATGGGTGAAACTGACTTTGGTGGTCGCCGTGTGGCTACTGGCGGTTTTGGTCGGTGGTGTGGATTCTGCGGCATTGGCAATCGCAGGCAGGCCGAACCCTGCCGCGACCATCCCCAACAGGAGATGCGGCCAGAAATATCGTCTGCCAAACTGTCGCCAGCGCGTCAGTATTCCGTTCACTTACCTTTTCACCTTGATTGCCAGGCAACCCTTCAAAATTTTTAAGCGTTCAGATAGTACCATTAATGGCTCACGCCAGCAGCACGAATGACGGCAATCCGCGCGGAAAAGTGCTCACGAAAGCAGCGATCGCACACGTCAGGCAAGGGAGAAACAAGAAGAATTAAAGAATGAAGGATTTTCTGGGGGGTTAGAATGAAAAAACGACTGGCTCCCTGGACGGAGAGAGTACCAGGTTACCAGTCGAATTTACAGTTTGGTGTCAGGCTTACGCCAGAACCAATGACGGTGCTTTGAATGCCAGTGGCAGTTCAGCGTCGTCTTCGAAGGTCACAAACTCCCAAGCTTCCTGTTTGGCCAGGACTGCCTGCAGCAGTTTATTATTCAGTGCGTGACCTGATTTGTACGCGGTGAATGCACCGATGATATTGTGACCACACATAAAGAGGTCACCGATAGCATCCAGCATTTTGTGGCGTACAAATTCATCTTCAAAGCGCAAACCGTCTTCGTTCAGTACGCGATAATCGTCAACAACGATGGCACAATCGAAGCTGCCGCCCAGGCACAAACCACGGGACTGCAGATATTCGATATCACGCATGAAACCAAAAGTACGTGCTCGGCTAATCTGACGCATGAACGCATCCGCAGAGAAGTTCATAGCATAACGCTGGTTGCTGCCGTCAATCGCCGGATGGTTAAAGTCGATGGTGAAATCCAACGAGAAACCATTGAACGGTTTGAATTCAGCCCATTTGTCGCCGTCTTCTACGCGAACCGTGTCTTTAATGCGCACAAATTTCTTCGCACAGTTCAGTTCATCAATGCCTGCGTCGAGCAGCAGATAAACGAACGGGGCCGCGCTACCATCCATAATCGGGATTTCCGGCGCATCGACTTCAATCATGATGTTGTCGATACCCAGACCCGCCAGGGCGGCATTTAAGTGCTCAACCGTTGAAATCCGCACGTCATGCTCGTTGACAAGGCAAGTACAGAGCATGGTATCACGCACAGATTTGGCATCTGCCGGAAAATCAACCGGTGGATTCAAGTCGGTGCGACGATAGATGACCCCGGTATTTGCCGGCGCAGGGCGCAACGTCAGTGTGACCTTCTTGCCAGTATGTAAACCGACGCCAGTCGCCTGAACGATACGTTTAAGAGTCCTTTGTTTGATCATCGTATAATCTCGCCAAATTACTTATCCAACCGAAGTGTACTATACATTCGGCAGGCCAGTTTAGCACAAAGAGCGCAGATTCCCAAATTCCAGCTAATTCTTAATCAGCTTGCTTGCGCAGGAATGCTGGGATATCCAAATAATCCGGTTCTTTGGTGGTCTGCGGCGTATTGTCGTTTACCACTTTAGCGGCCGGTTTCTGCTCCTGAGTCAGCGGCGCCATGCCGTGCTGCTGGTAGCGATCCATCACCGGCTGCTGCTGCTGTTTGTTCGTTACCAGGGTAATTTCAGGACGCTTGTCCATACCGATACCGGTAGCAACTACGGTCACGCGCAGTTCGTCGTTCATATCCGGATCCAGGGAAGTACCGATAACCACGGTCGCGTTATCCGATGCAAATGCACGGATGGTGTTACCCACGGTTTCGAACTCATCCAGACGCAGGTCGAAGCCAGCGGTGATGTTAACCAGCACGCCGCGCGCACCAGACAGGTCGATGTCTTCCAGCAGTGGGGAAGAGATAGCCATTTCAGCCGCTTCTTCCGCACGATCTTCACCGCTTGCCAGGCCAGAGCCCATCATTGCATAGCCCATTTCGGACATTACAGTGCGCACGTCAGCAAAGTCGACGTTCATCAGACCCGGACGGGTAATCAGCTCGGCGATACCCTGAACAGCGCCTTTCAGCACGTCGTTGGCTGCACCAAATGCGTCCAGCAGGGAAATGCCACGACCCAGCACTTTCAGCAGCTTGTCGTTAGGAATGGTAATCAGAGAGTCCACATGTTTGGACAGCTCGGCGATACCCTGCTCCGCAAACGCCATACGCTTTTTGCCTTCAAAATTGAATGGCTTAGTCACGACAGCGACGGTCAAAATACCTAAATCTTTGGCAACTTCAGCGACAACAGGTGCAGCACCCGTACCGGTACCGCCGCCCATGCCAGCTGCGATAAACACCATGTCAGCGCCATCAAGGGCTGCACGCAGTGCTTCACGGTCTTCGTCTGCCGCATTGCGACCGACTTCCGGATTTGCGCCAGCACCCAGACCTTTGGTAATCCCATTACCAATCTGAATCGTCTGGCCGACAGCCGTTTTACGTAACGCCTGAGCGTCAGTGTTCACTGCGAAGAATTCAACACCCTCAATGCGCTCGCGCACCATGTGTTCGACGGCGTTGCCACCGCCACCACCGACGCCGATGACTTTAATCACCGCGTCGTTGGTCAGTTCCATAGGTTCAAACATAGTTTCTCTCCGTTTTGTGCCTGTCGCCTGAGAGCGCTAATTTTCGGCGCTCTCTTAAAAAATTAAAATTCTTTTCGCAGCCAGGTATTGATTCGTTTGATCCACGAACTCACTGCGACACGTTTTTCCACTTCCGCTTCACCACTCAGATGTGACTCTTTTCCGTAGTGCAGCAGGCCCACAGCCGTTGAATAGTACGGCTCCTGAGCATAATCCGTTAGTCCGGTAATGTTCAGCGGCGCGCCGATGCGCACCTGCGTATGGAACACGCGCTGAGCGCAGGCCGCCAGGCCTTCAATTTGCGCCGCGCCACCAGTCAGAACAATCCCTGCGGCCAGATGGTGTTTGACACCCTGCTGGCGCAGCTGTTCCTGCAACTGCAAAATCTCTTCGTTCACCAGGTTGAGCAGCTCGGTATAACGCGGCTCAATGACCTCTGCCAGCGTCTGGCGCTGCAGGCTACGCGGTGGACGACCGCCTACGCTTGGCACTTCTACGCTCTCATCTTTACCGACAATAGAGCCCAGTGCGCAACCGTGGCGAACTTTAATCGCTTCGGCATCGCTCGGTGGCGTACCAAAGGCGTAAGCGATATCGCTGGTCACCACGTTCCCGGCATACGGGATAACTTTAGTGTGACGCAGCGCACCGCCGGTATAGACGGCGATATCCATTGTACCACCACCGACATCAACCACGCAGACGCCCAGCTCACGTTCATCTTCCGTCAGGACGGAATAGCTCGACGCCAGACCAGCGAAAATAAGTTGGTCCACTTTCAGGCCACAACGTTCCACGGCTTTGACAATGTTTTTCGCCATATCGTTGTGACATGTGATCAAGTGCACTTTTGCCTGCATACGTACGCCGGACAAGCCTACCGGGTTTTTGATCCCTTCCTGGTAGTCGATGGCGTACTCTTGCGGAATCACATGCAGAACACGGTGTTCATCACGTACGCGTACGGACTTCGCCGTATGCACCACGTTCTCAACGTCTTCCTGTGTCACTTCTTCTTCAGAAATCGGCACCATCCCGATTTCATTTTGACAGCTAATATGTTTGCCTGAAAGCGCCAGATACACTGAAGAAATCTGGCAATCAGCCATTAATTCCGCCTGGTCAATGGCGCGCTGTACGCATTTCACCACGGATTCCAGGTCGTTCACACCGCCTTTGTCCATACCCCGGGATGGGCAGCTGCCCACACCAATGATATTCACCATTCCGTCGGGCAGAACTTCCCCTACCAAAGCGGCTACCTTCGCGGTACCAATTTCCAGTCCTACTACCAGTTTTCTGTCCGTCGCTTTGATCATTGTTGCTCTGCCTGTGCCTGATTTTGTTGTTGATGTGTATCCTCTACGGGAGCGGGCTGCCACCCTACTGCCGCGCCTGAGTCATAACGCAAATCAACGTAGCTAATCCGTTTGCCATCGGTTTGCGCCTGCTGCTGAAGAACAGGATAGAGTTCTATAAAGCGCTCAAGCCGTTTCATCGTATCGCCGCGCCCCAGGTCCAGCTTGATGTCGTTATTCAACGTCAGCTGCCAGGAGCGGCGTGCGGTCATCGCCGCCACTTTCAACGTAAACTTATCTTTCGCCAGCATCTGCCCCATATCGCGATAGCCTTGCAGCACTTCGTTCTCGCTACCTTCCGGGCCATATAACATAGGCAGATTCTGCTTACTGGTGCGCTCGGCCGGTACGCTAAACGCGTTACCGTCGTTGTCCACCATATGCTGATCATTCCAGCGCGCAATCGGCACATATTCAACCAGATGAATCTTCAATTCGTCTGGCCACTGTTTACGAACGCTTGCCTGCTTAATCCACGGCAGGCGTTCGATCTGACTCTGAATGATATTCACGTCCTGAGTCATAAACGTGCCCGGTGAGCCGAGCGCCAGAATGGCCTGGCGAATATCATCATTACGCGTGTAGTGACGTTCCCCGGTCACTACCAGTCTGGATAACGGAAGACGCTGCGCATCTTCCATCCAGTTCAGTACCATCCAGCCGCTCATCAACACGGTGAATAATACCGCGAGCAGGAACATCATCCCTGCAAGACGCGTTCCATTATTTCTGCGTGAAGAAGCGATGTCGTCCTCTTCTTCTTCACGGTTCCGTGTGTTCAGTGCTGCCTGCGACATATCAACCCGCCAGGTCCAAAATACGTACCACCAACTGCGAGAAGCTCATGCCGGCCTGACGTGCCGCCATCGGCACCAGACTGTGGCTGGTCATGCCTGGGGAGGTGTTAGCCTCCAACAGATAAAGCTGACCATCGCTGTCCTGCATTACATCAATGCGTCCCCAACCTGAACACCCGAGAATGTTCCAGGCTTTGAGCACCAGGGCCTGCATTTCTTGCTCACGCGCCGAATCTTCACAACCAGGGCAGAAATACTGCGTCTCGTCAGAGAGATACTTCGCCTCATAATCATAGAAGACTCCGGCCGGTTGGATGCGAACCGACGGTAAAATTTCTTCACCGAGTACTGCGACGGTAAATTCCGGCCCGCTTAACCATTTTTCGATCAGAACTTCTTCATCGTGCTGAAAAGCCAGCGTTAAGGCATCGTGAAGTGCACTACTTTCGTCCACTTTCGACATTCCGACGCTGGAACCTTCCCGGCTAGGCTTCACAATCAACGGCAAACCGAGTGCGGCAATGCGCTGTTTTTCGTCCTGTGACAGGCCCTGCGCGAACTGAGTACGCGTCAACGCGACCCAGGGTGCCACCGGAAGACCTGCGCCCTGCCAGAGCAATTTACTGCGCAGTTTGTCCATCGAAAGTGCAGAAGCCATCACGCCGCTGCCGGTGTAAGGCAGGCCTGTCAGCTCCAGTAAGCCCTGCAACGTGCCATCTTCCCCACCGCGACCGTGAAGTGCAATAAACGCTTTCTTAAAACCCAAATTTTTCAGCTGAGTGATATCTGCGTCACGCGGATCGACCGCATGTGCGTCAATGCCCGCTTCGCGCAAACCCGCCAGCACAGCTGCGCCGGAATTCAGTGAAACCTCACGCTCAGCGGAGGTCCCCCCGAGGAGGACAGCGATTCTATCAGCCATGGCGCTCTTCCTCCTGAGTTTGCGGCTTGAGTTTGATTTCAGCTAAGTTACGCGCGATTTTGCCGATATTTCCCGCGCCCTGTATCAAAATCAAATCGTTACCGGTCAGGACCGGTGCCAGAATTTCAGCGACTTTCGCCGGGTCTGATACCAGAATCGGGTCCACTTTACCGCGACCGCGAATGGTACGGCACAGGGAGCGGCTGTCCGCCCCCGGAATCGGCGCTTCACCCGCCGCGTAGACTTCCAGCATCAGCAACGCATCAACTTCGGTCAGCACGTTGGCAAAATCATCATACAGGTCACGCGTACGCGTATAGCGGTGTGGCTGGAACACCATAACCAGGTTTTTGTCCGGCCAGCCCGCGCGAGCCGCTTTAATGGTCGCATCCACTTCCGTTGGGTGGTGACCGTAGTCGTCCACCAGCATAGCGGTACCGCTTTTTCCGTTAACGCCTTCCAGTGGATACTCACCCAGGAAGTCGAAACGACGACCTGTACCCTGGAAGCTTTCCAACGCGCGCAGAATAGCATCGTCTTCGATGCCCTCTTCTGTGGCAACCGCCACCGCTGCCGCCGCATTCAGGGCATTGTGACGACCCGGTGCGTTCAGTGTCACGCGCAGTGGCGCGTTATCATGACGAATCAGAGTAAAGTGTCCCTGCGCGCCAATCTGTTTGTACTCTTCAACGCGCACGTCGGCGTCGTCGCTAAAACCATACGTTGTAATCTGACGACCAACGCGCGGTAGAAGCTCGCGGATAACCGGGTCATCAACGCACATCACCGCACGTCCATAAAACGGCAGGTTATGCAGGAAATTAATAAACGTCTGCTTTAAATTTTCGAAATCGCCCTGGTACGTGTCCATATGGTCGGCTTCGATATTGGTGACAATCGACACCATTGGCTGCAAATGCAGGAACGATGCATCGCTTTCATCCGCTTCCGCAATCAGGTAACGGCTGTGACCCAGGCGCGCATGCACACCCGCAGCTTTAACCAGACCACCGTTGACGAAAGTCGGATCCAGACCGGCTTCGGCGTAAATGCTCGACACCATCGCGGTGGTCGTGGTTTTACCGTGCGTCCCGGCAACGGCGATGCCGTGGCGAAAACGCATCAGTTCGGCCAGCATCTCTGCGCGGCGAATAACGGGAATACGCGCTTCATGCGCCGCAACGATTTCCGGGTTATCCGCAGAAATTGCCGTTGAAACCACCACCACGCTCGCATCGCGGACGTTTTCAGGACGGTGATTGAAATAAATCGTGGCACCCAGCGCCGTCAGCTGCTGAGTCACCGGGTTCGGCGCGAGGTCCGAACCACTGATCTGATACCCTTCGTTAGCCAACACTTCGGCAATACCGCCCATGCCAGCACCGCCGATGCCAACAAAGTGAATGTGCCGGACGCGACGCATCTCGGGCACAATGGAACGCAGTTTCGCCAGTTGTTGTGTATTCATTCTCTAAACGCCATCGACTACTTAAAAATTCGTGCAGCGCAAAAGGCGCTGCGATGATTAAGCCTGAGCTGCCAGGCTGACTGCTTGCGCTACACGCTCGGTAGCATCCGGGATGGCGGCGGCACGTGCGCGCTCGGCCATCTCCAGCAATGTCTTTCTGTCCCAGCCCGCAAGGGTGCTGGCAACGGCATCCGCGGTAAATTGCGGCTGCTCAAAAATCTTCGCGGCGCCTGCTTTTTCCAATGGCAGCGCATTCCAGTACTGCTGTCGGTCTTTATGCTGGAACGGTACAAAAATCGCGGGCAGCCCGGCGGCGGCAATTTCGCTTACCGTCAGCGCGCCGGAGCGGCAAACCACGACATCGGCCCAGGCGTAAGCTTTGGCCATATCGTCAATAAATTCAGTGACCTTGTGCTGCGGCTGACCGGCATCGGCGTACGCCTGCTCCACGGTCTGCTGCCCACCCTTGCCACTCTGATGCCAGATGGTTACGCTATCGCCCAGCTTTTCGGCGACCTGCGGCATCGTCAGATTCAATACGCGAGCGCCCTGAGAGCCCCCAACGACCAGTACGCGAATTTCGCCTTCACGCCCGGCCAGACGCTGTTCAGGTAGCGCAAGCGCCAGCACGTCAGTGCGTACCGGGTTGCCTACCACTTCGGCGTTCGGGAATGCCCCCGGAAACGCCTGCATCACGGTTTTGGCAATTTTCGACAACCATTTGTTGGTCAGCCCGGCAATGCCGTTTTGCTCATGCAGCACCACAGGAATTCCCAGCGACCACGCCGCCAGGCCACCCGGACCTGAGACATACCCACCCATTCCAAGCACCACATCTGGCTGAAAACGCTGCATAATTGCGCGTGCCTGACGCCAGGCGTTGAAGATACGTATCGGCGCAAAAAGCATTGCCTTGAGACCTTTTCCGCGCAAACCGGAGATCTCAATGAAATCAATGTCGATCCCGTGTTTCGGCACTAAGTCCGCTTCCATACGATCGGCGGTACCGAGCCAGCGAATCTGCCAGCCCTGATCCATCAGATGGTGCGCAACGGCCAGCCCAGGGAACACGTGTCCACCGGTACCACCCGCCATCACCATCAACCGCTTAGCCTGACCACTCATCGAACACCCCGTGTAAACGCCTGCGCTTTTTCCAGACGCGTTTCATAATCAATGCGTAACAAGAACATGATGGCCGTCGACATAATCAGCAGACTGGAACCACCGTAACTGATGAGCGGCAGCGTCAGACCTTTGGTTGGCAACATACCCGCTGCCGCACCGACGTTAACTAACGCCTGGAAGCTGAACCACACACCAATCGAACACGCCAGGAAACCTGAGAAACGCTGGTCCATCTCCAGCGCCTTGCGGCCAATGGACATGGCGCGGAAAGCGACGAAGAATACCATTAAAAGAGCAAGGACCACACCGATATAGCCCAGTTCTTCGCCGATGATGGCAAAGATGAAGTCGGTGTGCGCTTCAGGTAAATACTCGAGTTTCTGTACCGAGTTGCCAAGGCCCTGCCCCCACATCTCACCGCGGCCAAAGGCCATCAGGGATTGGGTCAGCTGGTAACCGCTGCCAAACGGATCTTCCCATGGGTTCCAGAAGGAAGTGACGCGACGAATACGGTACGGCTCGGCAAGGATCAGCAGGACAACCGCCGACATTCCCATACCGATAATTGCGATGAACTGCCAGAGCTTGGCCCCGGCGAGGAACAGCATCGCCAGGGTCGTCACGAACAGCACCACCACGGTACCGAGATCCGGCTGTGCCAGCAGTAAGATCGCCAGCACGAATATCACGCCCATCGGTTTTAAGAAGCCGCGCAGGTTGTTTCGTACCTCATCGCCTTTACGCACCAGGTAGTTAGCGATGTAGCAGAACAGCGACAGCTTGGTAAATTCCGCAGGCTGAATACGCAGCGGGCCAAAGGCAATCCAGCGCGATGCACCGTTAACCGAGCTGCCGACAACCAGTACAATCAACAGCATCGCGATCGCCGTTATCAGCATTGCGGTACTGTGGCGCTGCCAGAATGCCATCGGCAAACGCAGCGTGACCAGGCCCAGACAGAACGCCAGGACGATGTACAAACCGTCTCGTTTAGCGAACAGGAACGGATCGTTCGCCAGACGCTGGCCCACTGGCATTGACGCTGAGGTCACCATAATAAAACCGACGGCTGCCAGGCCCAGGGTCAGCCACAGCAGCATGCGATCGTACATGACCAGACTGTCGGTATCCTGCTGCCGGGAGCCCATCACCCAACCTTTTAATGCCGCAAACAGCCATACCAGGATTCCGGATCCCGGCATATGGGGCATTCTCAGGCGTGGGAAAGATAAACGCATTAACCGAGCTCCTTCGCCAGGCGGGTAAATACATCCCCGCGCTGTTCAAAATTCTTAAACTGATCAAGGCTGGCACAGGCCGGAGAGAGCAGGACCATGTCGCCGTGTTTCAGTTGCGGAGCAATCAGACGTATTGCTTCTTCCATTGTTTCAGTACGAACGGCAGCGTCAGAACGCAGTTCCGCCAGCGCATCACCATCGCGACCAAAGCACCACAGACGCACGTTGTCGCCTTTCAGCCAGGTCTTCAGCGGGGAGAAATCGGCAGACTTACCGTCGCCGCCCAGCAGCAGATGCAGCGTGCCATCAACATGTAAGCCGTTTAGCGCCGCTTCGGTGCTGCCGACGTTGGTCGCTTTCGAATCGTTAATCCAGCGCACGCCGTTATGCTCCAGCGCTAACTGGAAACGGTGCGCCAGACCGGTAAACGTGGTCAGCGCTTTCAGGCTGCTGGCACGCGGCAAACCAGCGGCATCCGCCAGAGCCAGCGCCGCCAGGGCGTTGCTGTAGTTGTGCTGCCCCGTCAGTTTCATCTCGCGAACGTTCAGGACTTTCTCGCCTTTTACGCGCAGCCAGGTTTCGCCCTGCTGGCGATTGAGGTGATAGTCACCCATGTTGACGCCGAAACTGACGCAGCGCGCATCGGCGCCGCGAACCGGCATGGTCAACGCATCATCGGCGTTCACCACACAGGTTTTTGCATTTTCATAGACCCGCAATTTGGCGGCGCGATACTGCTGCAAGCCAAACGGATATCTGTCCATATGATCTTCGGTAACGTTGAGGATCGTCGCGGCCACCGCTTTCAGGCTGGAGGTCGTTTCCAGTTGGAAGCTGGAAAGCTCAAGCACGTACAGTTCGCGCGAAACGTCCAGTAGCATTAACGCCGGCAGGCCGATGTTGCCGCCCACGCCGACGTTCACACCCGCAGCTTTCGCCATTTCGCCTACCAACGTGGTGACGGTGCTTTTACCGTTCGAACCGGTAATGGCAATAATCGGTGCCTGCGCTTCACGGCAGAACAGTTCGATGTCACCCACGATTTCGACGCCCGCATCTGCAGCCGCGTTCAACGATGGGTGAGCCAGAGCCATACCAGGACTGGCGACAATCAAATCCGCCGCCAGCAGCCAGTCATCATTCAGGCCGCCGACAAAACATTCCACCTCTTCCGGCAGTTTATCGAGCCCTGGTGGTGTTGCGCGGGTATCCATCACGCGCGGCGTCACGCCCTGCGCGAGAAAGAAATCGACACAGGAAAGCCCGGTCATTCCCAGGCCGATGATGACAACGTTTTTATCCTGGTAATCAGTCATCATTAACGCACCTTCAGCGTTGCCAGGCCAATCAGGACCAGCATCAGCGAGATAATCCAGAATCGCACAATCACGCGCGGTTCCGGCCAGCCTTTCAGTTCATAGTGGTGATGAATTGGCGCCATACGGAAGATGCGCTGACCGCGCAGCTTAAAGGAGCCGACCTGCAAAATGACCGACAGGGTTTCAACCACAAACACACCGCCCATGATTAACAGCAGGAATTCCTGACGCAGCAGCACGGCGATAATGCCGAGCGCGCCGCCCAGCGCCAGAGAGCCCACGTCGCCCATGAAGACCTGAGCCGGGTAGGTGTTGAACCACAAGAAACCTAAACCGGCTCCGACGATCGCCGTACAGACGATCACCAGCTCACCGGCATGGCGTAAATATGGAATGTGCAGGTAGTTGGCAAAGTTCATGTTACCGGTAGCCCACGCCACCAGCGCGAAGCCCGCCGCCACGAAGACCGTTGGCATAATCGCCAGACCGTCGAGGCCGTCCGTCAGGTTTACCGCGTTGCCGGTGCCGACAATCACGAAGTAGGCCAACACGATGTAGAAGATGCCGAGTTGCGGCATGACGTCTTTAAAGAACGGCACAACCAGCTCGGTGGCTGGCGTATCTTTTCCGACCATGTAAAGCGCGAAGGCCACGCCCAGCGCAATCACCGACATCCAGAAGTATTTCCAGCGGGCAATCAGGCCTTTGGTGTCTTTACGCACAACTTTGCGGTAGTCATCGACGAAGCCGATGATGCCGTAACCCACCAGCACCACCAGCACGCACCAGACGTATGGGTTCGATGGGTAAGCCCACAGCAGAACAGACACCACAATTGCGGTCAGGATCATGATCCCGCCCATGGTCGGCGTGCCGCGTTTACTGAAATGCGACTCCGGGCCGTCGTTACGTACGACCTGGCCAAACGCTAATTTTTGCAGACGGGCAATCATACGCGGGCCCATCCACAGGGAGATGAACAGCGCGGTCAGCAGGCTGACGATGGCGCGAAACGTCAGATAGGAAAAGACGTTAAAGCCTGAGTAATATTTGACCAAATGTTCGGCCAGCCAAACTAACATGTTCCGTTCTCCTGTAGAGCGCGAACCACCTCTTCCATGGCAGCGCTACGTGAACCTTTCACTAAAATGGTAATAATCTGATGCTCTTCGATAAGCGTTTTCAGACGTGAAATCGCTGCTGGCTTGTCGGCAAAATGCTCGCCAACGCCGCTGGCATCGCTAATCGTTTTACTGAGGGTACCAACGCTGATGACGCAGTCGATGCCCGCCGCTTTCGCCGCTTCACCCACCTGGTTATGGCAGGCTTCGCTTTCGTCGCCGAGCTCTGCCATGTCGCCAACGACCATCACGCGGAAGCCGGGCATTTCAGAAAGCACCTGCGCCGCTGCGGTCATTGAACCGACGTTGGCATTGTAGGAGTCATCAAGCAGAAGCTGGTTTTCGGCCAGTTTAATCGGGAACAGACGGCCCGGCACGGCTTTCAGCGTGGCGAGACCGGCCTTCACTGCCGCTAAATCAGCACCGACCGCCATCGTCAACGCCGCTGCGGCCAGCGCATTGGCGATGTTGTGACGGCCAGGCAGCGGCAGCAACACGTCGACGTTGCCAACCGGAGTCTGCAGCGTGAATTCGGTGCCGTGGCTGGTGACGTGAATGTTGTTGGCAGTGAAATCACTGTTCGCCGCATTCGGCGAGAAGCGCCACACCTTGCGATCGCCAATCACGCTCTGCCAGTTCAGCCAGTCGTTATTGTCGGCGTTCATAATCGCGATGCCGTTCAGCGGTAGCCCGCTGTATATTTCACCTTTCGCTTTGGCAACACCCGCCAGCGAGCCGAAGCCTTCCAGATGCGCCGCCGCCAGGTTATTCACCAGTGCGGCTTCCGGACGCGTCAGGTCGACGGTCCAGGCAATTTCGCCCTGATGGTTCGCGCCTAATTCAATCACCGCGAATTCGTGTTCCTGGGTCAGACGCAGCAGCGTCATTGGCACACCGATGTCATTATTCAGATTGCCTGCGGTGTACAGCGTGTTGCCACACTGGCTGAGAATGGATGCCGCCATCTCTTTCACCGAGGTTTTACCGGAAGAACCGGTTAATGCGACAACGCGCGTTGGCACCTGCTGACGCACCCAGGCTGCCAGCTCGCCAAACGCCAGGCGGGTGTCTTTCACCACCACCTGCGGTAAATCACAGTCCAGTTTACGGCTCACCAGCAGTGCACCTGCGCCAGCAGCTTTGGCCTGTTCGGCAAAATCGTGGGCATCGAAACGCTCACCTTTGAGGGCCACAAACAGGCAGCCCGCCGTGATTTTGCGGGTATCCGTGGTCACAGCATCAATCGTGGTGTCCTGGCCCAACAGCTCGCCGTTAAGGATCTCAGCGATTTGGCTCAGTGGAAGGCTAATCATGCGACGACTCCCAGCAGACGCGCCGCGGTGACGCGGTCGGAATAGTCGAGACGGCGATTGCCAACGATTTGGTAATCTTCGTGACCTTTACCGGCCAGCAGCACGACATCGTTCTCTTTGGCCTGCATGATGGTGGCAGTCACGGCTTCCGCACGGCCTTCCATCACTTTCGCCCGGCCTGCATCAAGCATTCCGGTGAGAATATCGTTGATGATGGCGCGCGGCTCTTCGGTTCGGGGGTTGTCGTCCGTTACCACGGCGATATCCGCGAACTGTTCAGCAATGGCACCCATCAGCGGGCGCTTGCCTTTGTCGCGATCGCCGCCGCAGCCAAATACGCACCACAGCGTACCGGTGCAATGCAGTCGTGCGGCTTCGAGCGCTTTTTCCAGAGCATCCGGCGTGTGGGCATAATCCACCACTACGGTCGGTTTTCCTGGCGCGCTGAACACTTCCATGCGGCCGCAAACTGGCTGCAAACGCGCCGCAGATCTCAGCAGATCAGCCAGCGGGTAATCCAGCGCCAGCAGAGTCGCCAGGGCCAGCAGCAGATTGCTGACGTTAAACGCGCCCATCAGACGGCTTTCTATTTCGCCTTCGCCCCAGTTGGAATCGAAGTGAATGGTCGCCCCGCTGTCGTGGTAGTTCACCGCAGTGGCTTTCAGCCAGCGGCCATGACAGTTCGGATTAATGTGGTCTTCCATCGACACCGCGACGGCGTCCGGCAGTTTTGCCAGCCAGCGACGGCCCACTTCATCGTCGGCGTTAATAATCGCCTGACCGAAATGGTGCGTGGAATAAAGCATCCACTTCGCCGCTTCGTAGTGCTCCATGTCACCGTGGTAATCAAGATGATCTCGGCTGAGATTGGTAAACACCGAGGCGACAAATTTCAGCGCCGATACGCGATGCTGAACCAGGCCGTGAGAAGAAACTTCCATCGCCGCAAACGTGGCACCTTGCCCCGCCAGGCCAGACAGCACATGCTGTACGTCGACCGCAGAACCGGTGGTGTTTTCGGTTGGAATGACTTTATCCAGCAGGCCATTGCCCACGGTGCCCATCACGGCGCTGGTTTCACCGAGCAGCTGCGCCCATTGCGCCAGAAGCTGTGTGGTGGTGGTTTTGCCGTTAGTCCCGGTCACGCCGACCAGGCGCAGTTGTTCTGAAGGCTGGTTGTAGAAACGTCCCGCCAGGGCGGACAAACGTTCGTTGAGCTGGCTGAGATAGATGACCGGCACGCCGTGCATTTCGCGGATTTCACCATCCGCAGCTTCATCTTTTGCTTCAGCAATAATGGCAGCTACACCTTGCGCTATCGCCTGCGGGATATATCGACGCCCGTCCGCCTGATGACCTAAAACAGCCACGAAAAGGTCGCCCGACGCCGCTACACGGCTGTCGAGTGTCATCTCTCGCAGTACCCGCTCCGGTGCATTTGGCACCCACGGAGCAAGAAGGTCGCGCAAATTACGATCTGCCACCTGTTCCCTCGCCTTGATTCGTCACAAATTCACTTTTCTCGCCCGTTGCCAGCGCATCCGGTTCAATGTTCATGGTGCGCAGAACGCCGCCCATGATGGCACCAAACACCGGCGCGGAAACGGCACCGCCGTAGTATTTCCCTGCCTGCGGATCGTTAATCACCACCACCAGCGCAAAACGCGGCTGGCTGGCTGGCGCAACGCCCGCGGTATAAGCAATGTATTTGTTGATGTACTTACCGTCTGGACCCACTTTCTTCGCTGTACCGGTTTTAATCGCGATGCGGTAGCCTTTGATGGCCGCCTTCACGCCGCCGCCGCCAGGCAGCGCCACGCTTTCCATCATGTGAACCACGGTACGAACGATAGGTTCCGGGAAGATACGCTCACCGGGAACCGGAGGATCAACTTTGGTTATCGACAGCGGGCGATAGACCCCGTAGCTGCCAATCGTTGCGTAGACTCGCGCTAACTGTAACGGCGTTACCATTAGCCCGTAGCCGAAAGAGAAGGTGGCCCTCTCTATGTCAGACCACCGTTGTTTTTGAGGATATAAGCCACTGCGTTCTCCGACCAACCCCAAATTGGTCGCTTTTCCCAGTCCAAAACGTGAGTAAGTATCTACTAACGCTGAGGACGGCATCGCTAACGCCAGCTTGGAGACACCGACGTTACTCGACTTCTGTAGTACCCCGGTCAGGGTTAATTCGCTGTAGCGCGCCACGTCTTTGATTTCGTGGCCGTTAATTCGGTATGGAATAGTGTTCAGGACCGTGTTTTCATTGACGATACCGCGTTGCAGTGCGGTCATCACCACCATCGGTTTAACAGTCGAACCGGGTTCGAACACGTCAGTAATGGTGCGGTTACGCATAATGTCTTTCTGCGTACCGGTCAGATTATTCGGGTTATAGGAGGGGCTGTTGGCCATCGCCAGCACTTCGCCCGTGGTGACATCCACCAGCACCGCGCTACCGGATTCCGCTTTGTTAAACGCCACGGCGTTATTCAGTTCGCGATAAACCAGAGCCTGCAGGCGTTCGTCAATGCTCAACGCCAGATTGTGTGCGGCCTGACTGTCTGTCGAGGAGATATCTTCAATCACGCGACCGTAGCGGTCTTTACGCACGATACGCTCGCCCGACTGGCCGGTCAGCCATTTATCAAAACTCTTTTCGACGCCTTCGATACCCTGGCTATCAACGTTAGTAAAACCGATGAGGTGAGCGGTCACTTCTCCGGATGGATAGTAACGACGAGATTCTTCACGTAAATGAATCCCTGGCAGCTTGAGCTTTTTGATGTAGTCGGCCATGTCAGGGTTGACCTGACGCGCCAGATAGATAAAGCGCATCCGCGGATTGGTATTGATACGCGCAGCCAGCTGATCGAGCGGCATGTTCAGCGCATCAGCCAATGCTTTCCAGCGATTATCGATGCTGACACCGCCTGCATCATGCAATTCTTTCGGATCGGCCCAGATAGCCTTCACCGGCACACTCACCGCCAGTGGGCGGCCAGAGCGGTCGGTTATCATACCGCGCGAGGTAGTGACTTCCTGCACGCGCAGGGAGCGCATATCGCCCTGACGCACCAGCATGTCAGGGTTGATTATCTGCAACCATGCTACACGACCCAGCAGGAACGCCATCGCCAGCAAAATACAGCCGCAAAGCAACGCAAAACGCCAACTGATAAAGTTGGCCTGTGCTTCCTGACGTTTTGGTTTAAGCGTCTTTGCCGCTGCTTTCATGCGTCGTGATAATCCTTATTTTTGTACAACGATGTTTTCCTGGGAAGGATCGACATGCTGCATTTGCAGCTTCTCCGTGGCGATCCGCTCAACCCGGCTATGGTCGCCGAGTGCATTCTCTTCAAGGATTAGGTTACGCCACTCAATATCCAGAGCATCGCGTTCCAGAACCAGCTGTTCACGTTGTGCGGTCAGCAAACGGGTATGGTGCGCCGTCGTGACCACCGTTATTGCCGACAAAATAATGCAAATGAACAGGCAGAGTGGCAGCTTCCCAAACCGCAAAAGGTCGTCGCCGATCACGCCAGGCAAGGCATGGCGCTCGTTGCTTCCTAACGACCCTTTCACTTTGCTTAGGGCTTCTGACACTCTGCTGATCATGCGTTCGTCCTCTCTGCAATACGCAGCACTGAACTACGAGCGCGTGGATTCTCTGCCACTTCTTGTTCGCCCGGCATCAACTTGCCTAGTGCTCGCAGATAACGGCCACCCAGTTTCCTGAGTTGCTCTTCGGTCATCGGTAACCCGGCCGGAACCTGCGGACCGCGACTTTGCTCACGCATAAAACGTTTCACAATGCGGTCTTCCAGCGAGTGGAAACTGATGATGGAGAGCCGCCCACCCGGGGCAAGCACGCTGAGCGAGCTTTTTAGCGCCTGCTCTATCTCCTCAAGTTCACTGTTCACCCAGATGCGCACCGCCTGGAAAGTACGGGTCGCAGGATGTTTGAATTTATCTTTCACCGGCATTGCCGCGGCAATGACTTCCGCCAGTTCTTTGGTGCGGGTCATTGGTTCAATGCGATTACGCTCAACGATGGCGCGGGCAATACGTTTGCCAAAGCGCTCTTCGCCAAAGGTTTTGATAACCCAAGCGATATCCGCTTCTTCTGCGTTCAGCAGCCACTCGGCTGCTGACTGGCCGCGCGAGGGATCCATACGCATATCCAGCGGTCCGTCACGCATGAAGGAGAAGCCGCGTTCAGCATCGTCAAGCTGTGGTGAAGAGACACCAAGATCGAGCAGAATGCCGTCGATCTTGCCTGTAAGGCCGCGCTCGCTAACGTAATCAGCCAGTGCGGAAAAAGGTCCATGCACAATGGAAAAGCGGGAGTCATCGATGGCGTTCGCCACAGCGATAGCTTCTGGATCCCTGTCGATAGCCAACAACTGCCCTTCCGCTCCCAGTTGCGAAAGGATCAGGCGTGAGTGACCACCACGACCAAAAGTGCCGTCAATGTAGATACCGTCAGGACGAATGTTCAGACCGTTTACAGCCTCGTCCAGCAGTACCGTTGTATGTTTAAAATTTTCCATCATTTTATAAGGACAAGTCCTGCAACCGCTCCGACAATTCTCCAGAGGCGGACTGCTCAGCGTCGATATCTTCCTTGACCCGTTGATACCAGGTCGTTTCATCCCACAGTTCAAACTTGTTGAACTGTCCGACCAGCATCACTTCTTTGGTCAGTCCGGCGTGTTGCCGTAAAACCGGCGCAATCAGCAAACGACCGGCGTTGTCCATTTGACATTCGCTGGCATGTCCCAGCAACAGACGCTGTACGCGGCGTTCTGCGGGGTTCATGCTCGACAGTCGCGACAATTTTTGCTCGATGATTTCCCATTCGGGCAGCGGGTAAAGCAGCAGGCATGGGTGATGGATGTCAATGGTGCAAACCAATTGACCAGCAGCGTTCTCAAGCAGCAAATCCCGGTATCGGGTTGGGACGGCTAAACGCCCCTTACTGTCGAGATTGACTAACGTAGCTCCACGGAACATGCCAGCCTCACCCCTTTTCTCCACTTTCGCCCACAAATCCCCACCTAAAGGAGTTTACGGAGCGGAGGAAAAGCTTGTCAAGCCAGCACTGATGCCATAAGAGTCCGAAAACTCAATAATAAGCACCAATATTCGCCTTGATTAATTTCTGTCCAGCGAACGAGGCAAAATAACGTCATGAATAGTGGCGAGAAAAAAACCAACAGGTTCGTAACGTTTTAGAACAACTCAATTTCACAAAGGTGAAAATATAAAGTGTCAGTTTGCGACGTGCGCGGCATTTTAGGACATTCTCCTCCGCGTTAATAGCCCTTGCTGGAACTGTTTACGCCAGCCCGGAGCCCTTAAAGCGTGAGGAAATGTGAGAGCGTGAATGAAGTGACTGTTAATTCTGCAAAAGGCGACATGAATGTAACAAAACAATACAAAAGAAACCGTTCTTTACTTTTCATTAACCTGAATTAATACCGCTGGGCTTGTTTAAAAAGAAAGTTTTATAGTGATTGGATGAAACTTAAGGAATTGTCTGAATAAGAATTTTCATCTTTTTCTGGAGGGAAATTAGGAAAGGCAATTCGATTCGCTTGCCTTTCCCATTATCACTTAACGGCGGCTCAGACTTCCGCGACGATACAGATTACGGCGAATGCGACTGAGCCCTGGCTTTGGCTTACGAGGCTCATCCAGGCTTGCCAGCACGATTTCAAGCACGCGTTCGGCAACATCACGATGACGCTGCGCCACGGCCAGAACAGGGCACTGGAGGAAGTCGAGAAGCTCATGATCGCCAAAGGTGGCAATAGCCAGCTCTGAGGGCAGTTTCCCTTCTCGACGAAGCGTAACGTCCATCACGCCCTGAAGCAGCGCAAAAGAGGTCGTAAACAGCGCCTGTGGCATCGGATGGGTTTCCAGCCATTTTTCAAACAGCTGAGCGGCGGCTTCACGCTCATAGCTGTTCGCGTAAAGGAAATTCACTTCGCGCGGGTCATCTTTCCATGCGCTACGGAACCCCTGCTCACGCAGGAAGCTGACGGAAAGCTCCGGCAGCGCGCCAAGATAGAGCACCCTGTCCGCCGGGAATTTACGCAGCTCAGCGCCCAGCGCTTCGGCATCTTCCTGATCGGCACCGACGACGCTGGTAAAATGCTCGCGATCGAGCGCACGATCAAGGGCGACAATCGGGAAGGGATCGTTAGCCCAGCGCTGATAAAACGGATGCTCAGGTGGTAATGATGTCGACACGATGATCGCATCCACTTGACGCTGGAGCAGATGCTCAATGCAGCGCATTTCGTTGTCAGGCTGATCTTCAGAGCAGGCAATCAGCAGCTGGTAGCCACGCTGGCGGGCCTGACGCTCAAGATAATTCGCAATACGGGTATAACTGGTGTTTTCAAGATCGGGGATAACCAGGCCAATGGAACGGGTACGGCCCGCGCGCAAACCGGCGGCGACGGCGTTGGGATGATAGTTATGCTCGCGCACAACAGCCATGACCTTTTCGACAGTTTTATCGCTGACGCGATACTGTTTCGCTTTTCCATTGATCACATAGCTCGCCGTGGTGCGTGACACGCCGGCAAGCTTGGCGATTTCATCCAGTTTCACAATTGCCCCTTGCTTAAAATGTACAATCCATAACCATTGTTAAATCATGGAATAAATTCCATAACATCTAAGCGCAGAATGCGCACAGCGGCAACCGCTTTTGTTGACACTTACCGCTGATTTCGCAAAAAAAAGCCCGACATCAAAGGTCGGGCTACGGTTTTCAGATGAAACGCAGGCTTATCGCATTATCTTGTCGCCACGCGACAGGCCCACAACGCCCGAGCGCGCCACTTCGACAATTCGCGCCACATCACGCAGCGAGGCAAGGAAAGCGTCGAGTTTATCGCTGGTCCCCGCCAGTTGAACGGTGTAGATAGACGGTGTGACGTCGATTATTTGCCCGCGGAAGATCTCGGTATTGCGCTTAACTTCTTCGCGCCCGTAACCGCTGGCCTGCACTTTCACCAACATAATTTCACGTTCGACGTGCGCGCCCTGGCCGAGCTCACTGACGCGCAGCACGTCCACCAGCTTGTGCAGCTGCTTTTCGATTTGCTCGATAACCTTCTCGTCACCGACGGTCTGAATCGTCATGCGGGAGAGCGTCGGATCGTCGGTCGGCGCCACGGTCAGGCTTTCAATGTTGTAGCCACGCTGGGAGAACAGTCCAATCACGCGCGATAGAGCACCCGATTCATTCTCCAGTAAGACTGATAATATCCGGCGCATAATCAGGTTCTCTCCGTTTTGCTCAACCACATTTCATCCATACCGCCGCCGCGGATGTGCATTGGATAGACATGCTCACTGCCGTCAACGATGACATCCACAAATACCAGGCGATTGTTCCGTACCTGCTCCAGCGCTTCGCTCAGGCGGGCTTCCAGTTCAGCAGGTTCGCTGACGCGAATACCCACGTGACCATAAGCCTCCGCCAGACGGACAAAGTCTGGTAACGAGGACATATAGGACTGCGAATGGCGTCCGGAGTAGATCATATCCTGCCACTGTTTCACCATTCCGAGATAGCCGTTGTTGAGGTTCAGCACCAGCACGGGCAGCTCGTATTGCAATGCGGTCGACAGTTCCTGGATGTTCATCTGGATACTGCCATCGCCGGTCACGCAGATAACCGTTTCTGCCGGAAGCGCCATTTTAACGCCTAACGCCGCAGGCAGGCCGAAGCCCATCGTGCCGAGGCCACCGGAGTTTATCCAGTGACGCGGTTTATCGAACGGGTAATAGAGGGCCGCAAACATCTGATGCTGACCCACGTCAGAGGTCACATACGCTTCGCCCTTCGTCAGGCGCCAGATAGTTTCAATCACCGCCTGAGGCTTAATGTGTTCGCTCTGGGTGTCGTATTTCAGGCACTGACGCGCACGCCACTGGTCGATTTGCTGCCACCAGTCGCGGATATCATCCAGCGGCTGTGTGGTTGACTCTTGCTCCAGCAACTCCAGCATTTGTTCCAGTACCTGGCGCGCATCACCCACAATGGGCACATCGGCGGAAACCGTTTTAGAAATCGACGTCGGATCGATATCAATGTGCAACACCGTGGCGTTCGGGCAGTACTTCGCCAGATTGTTGGTAGTGCGATCGTCAAAGCGCACCCCGACGGCAAAAATCACGTCGGCGTTGTGCATAGTCATGTTGGCTTCATAGGTGCCGTGCATGCCGAGCATGCCGAGCGCCTGGCGATGCGTCGCCGGAAACGCGCCTAATCCCATCAGCGATGATGCGACGGGCAGATTCAGTTTTTCAATCAGCGTACGCAGCACGGCTTCACTGGACGACGTAATCGCCCCGCCACCGACATACACCACCGGTTTTTTGGCGGCAATAAGCGTCTGTAACGCGCGCTTAATTTGGCCCTTGTGTCCGGTCGTGGTTGGATTATACGAACGCATGCTGACTTCATCCGGCCAGCTGTACGGCAGTTTGTTGGCCGGGCTCAGGATATCTTTCGGCAAATCAACCACCACCGGGCCAGGACGTCCACTGGCCGCCAGCCAGAAAGCCTTCTTCAGCACGCCAGGTATATCTTCGGTTTGCTTCACCAGGAAGCTGTGTTTTACCACCGGGCGGGACACACCCACCATGTCGCATTCCTGGAACGCATCATAGCCAATCAGCGAGGTCGCCACCTGACCCGAGAGGATAACCAAAGGAATCGAGTCCATATAGGCGGTCGCAATCCCGGTAATCGCGTTGGTCGCACCAGGACCGGACGTCACCAACACCACGCCCACTTCACCTGTCGCGCGCGCCAGACCATCTGCCATATGCACTGCGGCCTGCTCATGGCGAACCAGAACATGATCGATTCCCCCCACAGTATGCAATGCATCATAAATATCGAGGACCGCGCCTCCCGGGTAGCCGAATACCTGCTTTACGCCCTGATCGATTAACGATCGAACGACCATCTCGGCGCCAGACAACATCTCCATGGTTTGCCTCCAGGCTTAGTTGATGACGGCGGAACTCATTTCCGCATCGTCATACAACAGGGTTATATCGCGCCCCGTTGATTTTAGAATGACAGCATTTCCTTAACATAACCGCTCCCTATCAGGCAGGCAATCAGCCACCAGACCCGCAGTACGGGGCCATACAGAAGAAAAATAAGATGGATTAGCGATAAATGGTGAAATACTTCAGGAACAAGGAGGGATTATGGAAAAAACTCGAAGGAATAGGTGTATAGCAGGTAATCATACATTTTTAACCCGACTACAGGCCATCAAAAAAAATGATATTAGTGGAATATACCGATATCAATCACATTAACAGAATAAACCAGATGCTTTCACATCTGGCTTATGGGTAAGATTATTCGTGCTCGGAGTTTAACGGCGACAAACCGATACCAGCAGCTCTTCCATCCACTGATGGCCTTTGTCCCGGCCCGCAGCTTCATGCCAGGAAAGGAAACAGGTACGGCTGTTTAATTTCATCGGCAGCGGCAGAATTTGAATATTCAATTTCTTCGTAAAATCTTCCGCTAACCAACGTGGTGCAATAGCCACGAGCTCCGTCTGTGAGACGACATTAAGCACGCTGGTTAATGCCATTCCTTGATAAGCGATACTGGCCTGTTTTTCTACCGTATCGTACCAGAGCTGACTAAATGATGCGTAACGATCCAGGGAAACGACAGCATGTTCTTCGTGATATATATCACTTTCTTTCAGTGGACCCAGCAGACGCGGATGGTTTGCACTCGCCACTAATACCATTTCATCGCGAAATAATGGCACACAGGCAAACTCAGGACGGCGGAATTCGTCATAGCCAATAACAAACTCGAGTTCCTGGTAGCGTAACTGATGTTCAGTGTTTTGATTTAAGCAAGACTTAAATACTAAATGCGTATTGGGTGCGACCTTATTCACATTATTAAGAATTAATGAGGTTAACGCATTATCCAGTGGGCTGCACACACAGAGATTAAACACACGCTCACTGCTAATCGGTTCGAATCCTGAACCTGGCAACTCGTTTTGCACCAACTGCAATGCTTGTCGAACAGAACCGAACAGCTGAGAGGCCCTGGCGGTAGGCTGGATACCACGGCCATAGCGCACAAACAGTTCATCGTTAAACATGACTTTCAGACGCGAGACTGCATTACTGACTGCGGGCTGTGACATGCCCAAAAGATGGGCAGCACGTGTAATATTTTGTTCCTGCATGACCGCATCAAAAACGGTCAATAAATTGAGATCGACCGAACGGAGCTGGAGGCGCGCATGCTCCTGACCAGAACCTGTAGGCGGGATTTCTTTTTCAACGATCATACTTGACTCCACTGTCACACTTAACGTCCTTTTCTTAGGTGCAGTAATAAATACTGAAAATATGATTTAACACGCATATACATTCAGAAAAAGAGATACGGACAAAATTAGGAATTTATAAAGTCACGCCCGTAAGATATGGATTAAACCCGGCTGAACTGCGTTCAATTAACCATCAAACAATAAGTGGCGCTTTGTAGACAAATTTTAATCATAAACAGGGGAAATAGACAACAGCACTTTGAGACAAGACTACTTAAGCAAATTTAAATTTGTGGTTTAAAACAACCTGGATCACATAACAAACCTTCATCAATAAACGGTGAAAATCCTTAAATCCAGAAAACGACAGTCGTTAATCGCCAGAATATCATCATGTTACAGGAATGAATGGGATGCCCAAAAATATTTCCAGATGAAAATAAACATTTTAATATGATTCAGTTTATCAAACCCACGAAACAACATAACGATAATCTTCGATAAAAAAGATCAGCGCCAGCACAATTAACTAAAGAACTTTCTCTTTCTCCAGCCACTTACCCCCTCTGTCTTCTCAGAAAAGGTTGACATCAATCTGCGTATCCAGTACCACTAAAAGCATAACGCATTCATCTGGAGCATGACGCAATGATTCGCACCTCTCGTTTCACCGGTCTACTACTACTAAACGCAATCACTCTGCGCGGTAGACTGGTGGGCGACGTTTTGCGTTAAGTCATCTCCCAGTAAGACTAAAAACCCGCGCCTTAGCGCGGGTTTTTTTATGCTCGTAGCAAGGCGACCCAAGACTGACAAGGACCTAAAAACATGAGCCAACAAGTCGTTATCTTCGATACCACCTTACGTGACGGTGAACAGGCGTTACAGGCAAGCCTGAGCGTAAAAGAGAAACTGCAGATCGCTCTGGCCCTTGAGCGCATGGGTGTAGATGTAATGGAAGTCGGTTTCCCTGTCTCTTCCCCGGGCGACTTTGAATCCGTACAGACCATCGCGCGCAACATCAAAAACAGCCGTGTGTGTGGTTTAGCTCGCTGCGTCGAGAAAGACATTGATGTGGCGGCTGAGTCCCTGAAAGTCGCGGAAGCGTTCCGAATTCATACTTTTATTGCCACCTCGCCGATGCATATCGCCACCAAGCTGCGCAGCACGCTGGATGAAGTCATCGAACGCTCCATTTACATGATTAAACGCGCTCGCAACTACACCGACGATGTGGAGTTCTCATGTGAAGATGCAGGCCGTACACCGATTGACGATTTGTCCCGCGTCGTAGAAGCCGCAATTAACGCCGGGGCGCGCACCATCAACATCCCGGACACCGTCGGCTATACCATGCCGTTCGAGTTCGCCAACATCATTACCGGCTTGTATGAGCGCGTGCCGAACATTGATAAAGCCATTATCTCCGTCCACACCCATGACGATTTGGGCCTGGCTGTCGGCAACGCCATCGCTGCGGTTCACGCCGGTGCTCGCCAGGTTGAAGGGGCAATGAACGGCATCGGCGAACGTGCAGGTAACTGCTCGCTGGAAGAAGTCATCATGGCTATCAAGGTCCGCAAAGACATCATGAATGTGCAGACCCGAATCAATCACAACGAAATCTGGCGCACCAGCCAGACTGTCAGCCAGATTTGCAACATGCCCATTCCGGCGAACAAAGCGATTGTCGGCACCGGCGCTTTCGCCCACTCCTCCGGTATCCACCAGGACGGCGTGCTGAAGAATCGCGAAAATTACGAAATCATGACCCCGGAATCCATCGGTCTGAATCAGGTGCAGCTGAACCTGACCTCACGCTCTGGCCGCGCGGCAGTGAAACACCGCATGGACGAAATGGGCTACAAAGAATCCGATTACAGCCTGGACAATTTGTACGACGCATTCCTGAAACTGGCCGACAAAAAAGGGCAGGTTTTCGATTACGACCTGGAAGCCCTGGCCTTCATTAATAAGCAGCAGGAAGAACCTGAGCATTTCCGCCTGGACTATTTCAGCGTGCAGTCTGGCTCCAACGACATCGCTACCGCCTCGGTCAAACTGGCCTGTGGAGATGAAGTGAAAGCTGAAGCCGCGAACGGCAACGGCCCGGTCGATGCCGTTTATCAGGCCATCAATCGCCTCACCCAGTTTGACATCGAACTGGTCAAATACGGTCTGACTGCCAAAGGTCACGGCAAAGATGCACTGGGTCAGGTGGATATCGTTGCTAACTATAACGGCCGCCGTTTCCACGGTGTCGGCCTGGCAACGGATATCGTTGAATCCTCCGCCAAAGCCATGGTTCACGTGCTGAACAGCATCTGGCGCGCCAATGAAGTCGAAAAAGAGTTGCAGCGCAAAGCGCAGAATAATGAGAACAAAAAGGAAACCGTGTAATGTCGAAGAATTACCATATTGCTGTTTTGCCGGGTGACGGTATTGGCCCGGAAGTGATGGCGCAAGCCCTGAAAGTACTGGAAGCCGTTCGTCAGCGTTTTGAAATGCGCATCACCACCAGCCACCACGATGTGGGTGGTATCGCCATCGACAATCACGGCAAACCGCTGCCGCAGGCCACTGTTGAAGGCTGCGAGCAGGCTGATGCCATTCTGTTCGGTTCCGTAGGTGGCCCGAAATGGGAACACCTGCCACCGGCAGAGCAGCCAGAGCGCGGCGCGCTGCTGCCGCTGCGTAAGCACTTTAAACTGTTCTCTAACCTGCGCCCGGCCAGGCTGTATCAGGGCCTGGAAGAATTTTGCCCGCTGCGTGCAGACATCGCCGCTAACGGCTTCGACATTCTGTGCGTGCGTGAACTGACTGGCGGTATCTATTTCGGTCAGCCGAAAGGTCGCGAAGGCAGCGGACAGCATGAGAAAGCGTTCGACACCGAGGTGTATCACCGCTTTGAGATTGAACGTATCGCTCGCATCGCGTTTGAATCTGCCCGCAAACGTCGTCACAAAGTGACCTCGATTGATAAAGCGAACGTGCTGCAGTCTTCTATTTTATGGCGCGAAATCGTCAACGAAATTGCCAAAGAGTACCCGGACGTTGAGCTGGCGCACATGTACATCGACAACGCCACCATGCAGCTGATTAAGGACCCGTCTCAGTTCGACGTCCTGCTGTGCTCCAACCTGTTCGGCGACATTCTGTCTGATGAATGCGCGATGATCACCGGCTCGATGGGCATGCTGCCGTCGGCCAGCCTCAACGAACAAAGTTTTGGTCTGTATGAACCTGCAGGCGGCTCTGCGCCAGATATCGCAGGCAAAAACATCGCCAACCCGGTTGCACAAATCCTGTCTCTGGCGCTGTTGTTGCGTTACAGCCTGGATGCAAACGATGCGGCTACCGCTATCGAAAGCGCTATCAACCGCGCGTTAGAGCAAGGTGTGCGTACCGGCGATTTGGCGCGCGGCAACGCGGCCGTCAGTACCGAAGAAATGGGCGATATCATTGCCCGCTATGTAGCTGAAGGGGTGTAATCATGGCGAAGACGTTATATGAAAAATTGTTTGATGCGCACATCGTGCACGAAGCGCCAAACGAAACCCCGCTGCTGTACATCGACCGTCATCTGGTCCACGAAGTGACGTCCCCGCAGGCGTTTGATGGCCTGCGCGCGCACCATCGTCCAGTGCGTCAGCCGGGTAAAACCTTCGCGACCATGGATCACAACGTGTCGACCCAGACCAAAGACATCAACGCGTCCGGCGAAATGGCCCGCATCCAGATGCAGGAGCTTATCAAAAACTGTAATGAGTTCGGCGTTGAGCTGTACGACCTGAACCACCCGTATCAGGGCATCGTTCACGTGATGGGGCCGGAACAGGGTATCACCCTGCCGGGCATGACCATCGTTTGTGGCGATTCCCATACCGCGACCCACGGCGCATTTGGCGCACTGGCATTCGGGATCGGCACCTCAGAAGTTGAACACGTTCTGGCGACGCAGACCCTGAAACAGGGCCGCGCGAAAACCATGAAAATCGAAGTCAAAGGCAAAGCCGCGCCGGGCATTACCGCCAAAGACATCGTGCTGGCGATTATCGGTAAAACCGGCAGCGCAGGCGGTACTGGTCACGTGGTGGAATTCTGCGGCGATGCCATTCAGGCGTTAACCATGGAAGGCCGTATGACCCTGTGCAACATGGCCATCGAAATGGGTGCCAAAGCGGGCCTGGTGGCTCCAGATGACACCACCTTCAATTACGTCAAAGGTCGTTTGCACGCGCCGAAAGAGCAGCATTTTGAAGACGCTGTCGCTTACTGGAAAACGCTGAATACCGACGAAGGCGCAACTTTCGACACCGTCGTTACCCTGCAAGCAGAAGAAATTGCGCCGCAGGTGACCTGGGGAACCAACCCGGGCCAGGTGATTTCCGTTAACGACAACGTGCCCGATCCCGCATCTTTCGCCGATCCGGTTGAGCGTGCCAGCGCCGAAAAAGCACTGGCGTATATGGGCCTGAAACCGGGCGTACCGCTGACCGACGTCGCTATCGACAAAGTGTTTATCGGCTCCTGCACCAACTCCCGTATCGAAGATTTGCGCGCAGCGGCAGAAATTGCCAAAGGCCGTAAAGTCGCTCCAGGCGTACAGGCACTGGTTGTTCCAGGCTCTGGCCCTGTGAAAGCACAGGCAGAAGCGGAAGGTCTGGATAAGATTTTCATCGAAGCCGGTTTTGAATGGCGTTTACCGGGCTGTTCCATGTGCCTGGCGATGAACAACGACCGCCTGGAGCCAGGCGAGCGCTGCGCATCGACCAGCAACCGCAACTTCGAAGGCCGTCAGGGCCGCGGTGGACGCACGCATCTGGTTAGCCCGGCAATGGCCGCAGCGGCTGCCGTTACCGGCCATTTCGCCGACATTCGTAGCATGAAATAAGGACACCATCATGGCAGAGAAATTTACCCAACACACCGGCCTGGTTGTCCCTCTGGATGCGGCTAACGTGGATACAGACGCGATCATTCCGAAGCAGTTTTTGCAGAAGGTCACCCGTACCGGTTTTGGCGCGCATCTGTTTAACGACTGGCGTTTCCTCGATGACAAAGGCGAGCAGCCAAACCCGGAATTCGTGCTGAACTTCCCGGAATTTAAAGGCGCATCCATTTTGCTGGCGCGTGAAAACTTCGGTTGCGGCTCATCGCGTGAACACGCTCCATGGGCGTTGACCGATTACGGTTTTAAAGTCGTGATTGCCCCAAGCTTTGCCGACATTTTCTACGGCAACAGCTTTAACAACCAGCTGCTGCCGGTGACCCTGAGCGATGAGCAGGTTGATGATTTGTTTAAGCAGGTTCAGGCAAATCCGGGCATGACGTTTGAAGTCGATCTGGAAGCGCTGGAAGTCAAAGCGGGAGATAAAACCTACCACTTTACCCTCGACGCCTTCCGTCGCCACTGCATGCTGAACGGTCTGGACAGCATCGGGCTGACGCTCCAGCATGAAGCGTCCATTTCAGAGTACGAGAACAAACAGCCTGCGTTTATGGCGTGATGCGGTGCCCGGCGGCGTTACTGCCTTGCCGGGCAACTCTCACACTATACATCCTTCACCCGACACGTCAGCGCCAGCGTCACCACTGACACTGCCGCAATCACCCAATATACGTACTGATGCCCCCAGCTTTGCGACACCGCGCCCTGCATCACCCCCGCGAGGATAACCCCGGTAGAAATACTGTTAGTGAAAAGCGTCGTGGCAGAACCCGCCCTGCCCGGCATCAAATCCTGGAACCACAGCATGCCTATCCCGGCGATTATCCCAATGAACACCGCGTTAAACAGCTGCAATATCAACAACGCCTCGCGGCTGTGGAACAGAATAAGTCCGATATAAAACAGCACGCCCGCTGCCACAGCGGTCACCATCATCCGACGTTTCCCAAAGCGTTTAACGTAATAGCCAGCAAGGATCATCGCTGGGATCTCAAGTGCCGCCGCGGTGCCCATCAAAAAACCCGCGAGCTTATCCGGCAGGCCTAAATCGCTGCTGATCCACAGCGGCATATCAATGATGTACATGGTGTTGCAGGTCCACATCAGGGTGGAGGCCACAAACAGCATACGCACGTTTTTATCACCCCAGCCGCTGACCTGCGTCAGCGCCACCGTGACGGGTTGTTCAACGCGCGCCACCGACGGCAGCGCAAACGCAATCAATACCAGGCTCAGGACAAAAATCCCGGCGGCAATGGAAAACATCACGGTGAAGCCGTAATTGAGCGCCAGCATAAAGGCCAGCGGCGGCCCAATCACCCACGCCAGCGAAAGCTGCGCACGCATCACCGAACTGAACATCACGACTTCGCGTGCCGAACTGTCGGCGTATTCACGCGCAAGGGCAAACAGCTGAGGCATGGCGGTATTCGCCAGCGACGCCAGCAGCACGCCGCAGGTGATAAGCGTCAGATAATGACGATTAAAAGCAAACAGCAGCGCGTTGCCCACCGCCATCAGGCAGCAGAACAGTATCAGCTTCCGGCGATCGCCCTGGTTGTCAGAGCGCGTCGCCAACCCCAGACTCACGACGATCCCAACGATGGCGTTGGCGGTATAAAACAGACCAATCCAGAACGGCTGCGCACCCACTTCGCGGCTGAGAAACAGGCTTAACGTCGGCATCTGTAATGCCCCCGCAATCCCCATCATAAATGCCACCAGCATAAACGCGGCATACACCCCGTTCAGTCGTCGTGCCATCGTCATCAGCCAAAGCATGGTTCATCCTTAATCGCAAAAGAGAAACGAAAAAAGCCAGCAGAAGCATTCTGCTGGCGGGTCTTTCAAGGCTATCGCCTGATACCAATACTCAGTCACACATGATCAAGTCAAGTCAATGATGTTCCGAAGCCGGGCATGTAACTTCCCACTGCAACAAATCTTCCAGCATTTTCAGGCGCGTTCCTGCGACCAGGCGGGCCAGCCATGACGCTCCCTGCGTCGCCGAAAAGTACTGTCGATAAAACTCACAAGCAGTTAGCTTCTTCATATTCATCTCCTCACTTCATCGGGAGTGATTATTGGCTTAATATGAGGATAAATAAATTGCTGGGTTTTCGTCAGGAGTTCCCCTTTTATGTCCTCTGGTCGTCTGCAACAACAGTTCATCCGTTTATGGCAATGCTGTGACGGGAAATCCCAGGACACCACGCTCAACGAGCTGGCCGAATTGCTCAGCTGTTCGCGCCGCCATATGCGGACGTTATTGAATACAATGGAAGGGAACGGCTGGCTGACCTGGCAGGCGGAAGCCGGGCGTGGCAAGCGGTCCCGTCTGACGTTTCTCTATACCGGGCTGGCACTACAGCAGCAGCGGGCGGAGGACTTACTTGAGCAGGACAGAATCGATCAACTGGTGCAACTGGTGGGCGATAAAGCCACCGTGCGCCAAATGCTGGTCTCACATCTGGGCCGCAGTTTCCGCCAAGGGCGACACATCATGCGGGTGCTTTACTACCGCCCGATGCGTAATTTACTGCCCGGCACGCCTCTACGGCGCTCGGAAACCCACATTGCGCGGCAGATTTTCAGCGCATTGACCCGTATAAATGAGGAAAATGGGGAACTGGAAGCGGATATTGCGCATCACTGGCAGCAAATTTCCCCTTTGCACTGGCGTTTTTATCTTCGTCCAGGCATTCATTTTCATCACGGTCGTGAACTGGAGATGGACGATGTGGTTCACTCCTTACAGCGAATCAACCCCCTGCCGCTGTATTCCCACATTACCCGCATCGAATCGCCCACCACCTGGACACTGGATATTCACCTTTCTCGCCCCGATGTCTGGCTGCCGTGGCTGCTGGGCCATATCCCGGCGATGATCCTGCCGCGCGAATGGGAAACCATGAACCACTTTTCCAGCATGCCGGTAGGCACCGGGCCTTATGCCGTTTCGCGCAACAACCAGAACCAACTCAAAATCAACGCCTTCGACGACTTCTTCGGCTATCGCGCGCTGATAGATGAAGTAAATGTGTGGGTACTGCCGGAAATCGGGGACGAAGTGACCTGCGGCCTGACGCTGGAAGGCTCAACCGAAGGTGAAAAAGCGGTCGAAAGCCGCCTGGAAGAAGGCTGTTATTACCTGCTGTTTGATGCCCGCAGCCAGAAAGGGGTATCTGACGACGTTCGCCGCTGGGTCAGCAAAATTCTCTCTCCTGCTAATCTGCTGTACCACGCCGACGAGCAGTATCAGGGGGACTGGTTCCCGGCTTACGGCCTGTTGCCGCGCTGGCACCATGCGCGTCCGGGCAAGGGCGACAAGCCCGCCGGGCTGGAAACGCTGACGCTGACCTATTATCGGGAACATCTGGAACACAAAAACATTGCGCTGATCATGAGTCGCCTGCTCGCCGAACATCAGGTAACGCTCGAGATCCGGGAGATAGACTACGACGAATGGCATCTCGGGGACATTCACAGCGACATGTGGCTAAACAGCGCCAACTTCACGCTGCCACTGGATTTCTCGCTATTTGCCCATCTGTTCGAAGTGCCGCTAATTCAGCATTGTATTCCGCTGGACTGGCAGCAAGCCGCCGCCGACTGGCAATCCGGAGAGATAAATCTGGCCAACTGGTCACAACAGTTGATAACCCAACGTTCGGTGGTGCCACTGATTCACCACTGGCTGCGCATTCAAGGGCAGCGAAGTATGCGTGGCCTGCGCATGAACACCCTGGGTTGGTTTGACTTTAAATCGGCATGGTTTGCCCCGCCTGATCCATAAGGCTTTCTGAAAAGTCACAAACTCATTACAATAGCGGCGTTCTCAACGGGGTGCTGATATACAAAATCATTCGAGATGCGGAAGCCAACGCAGAGGCAGCTTGAAGGATGAAGTGTATGGGCTGAGATAATACCCGTCGAACCTGATCCGGATAACGCCGGCGAAGGGATTTGGGGCTCACTCAAAATCCTTTGCCACCCCTTAATTTGAGGTGCAAAGTGCTTAAAAAATTCCTGCCGTTACTCGTCCTGGCGAGCGCGCCCGTTTTCGCGAAACCTGTTCTCACCGTTTATACCTATGATTCTTTCTCCGCCGACTGGGGGCCAGGGCCTGCGGTGAAAAAAGCCTTTGAAGCCGACTGCAACTGCGAGCTGAAATACGTGGCGCTGGAAGACGGCGTGTCGCTGCTCAACCGTCTGCGCATGGAAGGCAAAAACAGCAAAGCCGACGTGGTTCTGGGACTCGACAACAATCTGCTCGACGCCGCCACGCAAACCGGGCTGTTCGCCAAAAGCGGCGTGCCGACCACCGGCGTGAATGTACCAGGCGGATGGAAAAATGACACCTTCGTCCCGTTCGACTACGGCTACTTTGCGTTCGTTTATGACAAGAACAAACTGAAGAACCCGCCGAAAAGCCTGAAAGACCTGGTCGAAAGCCCGCAGAAATGGCGCGTTATCTATGAAGATCCTCGCACCAGCACGCCAGGTCTGGGCCTGCTGCTGTGGATGCAAAAAGTGTACGGCGACAAAACCCCTGAAGCGTGGCAGAAACTGGCCGCCAAAACCGTCACCGTCACCAAAGGCTGGAGCGAGGCTTACGGCCTGTTCCTGAAAGGCGAAAGCGATCTGGTGCTGAGCTACACCACCTCTCCGGCGTATCACATCATCGAAGAGAAGAAAGATAACTACGCCGCCGCCGATTTTGCCGAAGGCCATTACTTGCAGGTGGAAGTCGCCGCGCGTACCGCGTCGAGTAAACAACCAGAGCTGGCGGAAAAATTCCTGAAATTCATGGTCAGCCCAGGGTTCCAGAAAGCGATCCCGACCGGAAACTGGATGTATCCGGTCACTCAGGTCTCGCTGCCAGATGCCTTTAATGGGCTGGTGAAACCGAAAGCAACGTTGGAATACACACCGCAGCAGGTCGCCTCCGAACGTCAGAACTGGATTGCCGCATGGCAACGCGCCGTCAGCCAGTAATCGCCGGCTGGCTGGTGCCAGGCGTGACGGTTGCGACCTTAATGGTGGCCGTCGCGCTGGCCGCGTTTCTGGCCTTGTGGTTTAACGCTCCGGCAGCAAGCTGGAGCCGTTTTCTGCACGACAGCTATCTGTGGCACGTGGTCAGATTCTCCTTCTGGCAGGCGTTTCTCTCCGCCACGCTGTCGGTTATTCCGGCCATTTTCCTCGCCCGCTCGCTATATCGACGTCGATTCCCGGGCCGTCAAATCCTGCTTCGCCTGTGCGCAATGACCTTAATTCTGCCGGTATTGGTGGCGGTATTTGGCATTCTCAGCGTTTACGGGCGACAGGGCTGGCTGGCCCAGTTGTGGCACTTATTCGGTTGGGAGTGGACGTTCTCGCCTTACGGTTTGCAGGGCATTCTGCTGGCGCATGTGTTCTTTAATATGCCGATGGCGACGCGTTTGCTGTTGCAGGCGCTGGAGCTAATTCCTGGTGAGCAACGCCAGTTGGCGGCGCAGCTCGGGATGCGTGGTTTCACCTTTTTCCGCTTCGTCGAATGGCCGTGGATGCGGCGACAAATTCCGGCGATTGCCGCACTTATTTTCATGCTGTGCTTCGCGAGTTTCGCTACCGTGCTGTCGCTCGGCGGTGGTCCGCAGGCCACCACCATTGAGCTTGCCATCTATCAGGCGCTCAATTTTGATTATGACCCGGGCCGCGCGGCGATGCTGGCGATCGTCCAGATGCTGTGCTGTCTGGGGTTGATGCTCATCAGCCAACGCCTGAGCAAATCGCTGATGCCGGGGAACACTCAGCACGTGGGCTGGCGCGATCCGGACGACAGGCTGCACAGCCGCGTTATGGATGTCACGCTGATCGCCCTCGCCCTGTTGCTGCTTCTGCCGCCGCTGATGGCGGTGATTGCCGATGGCCTGAACCTCAGCCTGCCACACGTGCTGGCGCAGCCGGTACTCTGGCAGGCGGTGTGGACTTCACTACGCATCGCGGTGGCAGCAGGTTTTTTATGTATTACGCTGACCTTGATGCTGCTGTGGAGCAGTCGCGAACTGCACGCCAGAAAGCGAAATCTGGCCGGGCAAGCGCTCGAACTGAGCGGAATGCTCATCCTCGCCATGCCGGGTATCGTGCTGGCGACAGGCTTCTTTTTGCTGCTCAACAACAGCGTGGGCTTGCCAGGCTCTGCCGACGGAATTGTGATTTTCACTAACGCGCTGATGGCCATCCCGTACGCATTAAAGGTGCTGGAAAGCCCGATGCGCGATGCAACCGCCCGCTACAGCCTGCTGTGTCAGTCGCTCGGTATGCAGGGGTTTACCCGTTTTCGGGTGGTGGAGCTGCGCGCGCTGAAGCGGCCGCTGGCACAGGCTCTGGCGTTTGCCTGTGTACTGTCAATGGGCGATTTTGGCGTAGTGGCGCTGTTTGGCAACGAGGATTTCCGCACCCTGCCGTTCTACCTTTATCAGCAGATTGGCGCCTATCGCAGCCAGGACGGAGCCGTGACCGCCTTTATCCTGCTGCTGCTGTGTTTCCTGTTATTCACCGTTATTGAAAAACTTCCGGGTCGTGATGCTAAAACTGAATGATGTCACCTGGCTTTACGAGCATCTGCCGATGCGCTTTACCCTCAGCGTCAAACCGGGCGAGCACATCGCGGTACTCGGCCCCAGCGGCGCGGGAAAGAGCACGCTGCTGAACCTGATTGCCGGGTTTATCCCTCCCGCCAGCGGGACAATTTTTATCGAAAATCAGCCGCATACCGACACGCCGCCCGCAAAACGTCCGGTGTCGATGCTGTTTCAGGAGAACAATCTTTTCAGCCACCTGACGGTGCGGCAGAACATTGGCCTCGGCATGCATCCGGGCCTGACACTGAACGCCGCGCAGCAGCATAAACTGGACGTGATCGCCAGTCAGATGGGAATTGAGTCACTGCTGGAAAGGCTGCCGGGCGAGTTGTCAGGCGGTCAACGTCAGCGTGCGGCGTTGGCCCGCTGTCTGGTGCGTGAGCAGCCGGTGTTATTGCTGGATGAACCGTTTTCAGCGCTCGATCCGGCGCTGCGTCAGGAGATGCTGCAGTTAGTCAGCGACGTCTGCCGCCGCCAACAGTTGACGCTGTTGATGGTGTCACACAGCGTGGAGGACGCGGCGCGTATCGCCCCGCGTTCGCTGGTAGTAGCCGATGGGCGAATTGCCTGGGACGGAGCCACCGAGGAATTACTCAGCGGCAAAGCCAGCGCATCGCACTTGTTGGGGATTAGCGACTCACAACCTTCCTGAGAATATCGAGATATACCGGCATCAGCGGGTGTTTGCACAGAACATACAGCGATACCAGCGTCAAAATCGACATCACCGGCGTCAGCCATAGCAGCCTGCCGCGCGGCAAAAAGCGCGTCAGGCGATCGCTGCCTGATTTACCCGTGCGCCACAAACGCCAGCCAAACCACGCCGTCAGCCACAGCAAACCTGCTGCCAGTAACAGCAACCACTTGAAGCTCCCGCTCTGCACATCGGCAGGAATGTCGATCGCTGCCCCGGCGAGAATGCCCGGCAGGAAATAGACCGGCGGCCAGAACAGGCAGCCGATGATATTGGGAATGATAAATTTGGCTATCGGCAGGTCGAGCATCCCGGCAACCATCGGCACCAGCGGGCGCGTCGGGCCAATAAAGCGACCAATCAGAACGGTAATCATGCTGTGCTGGTGCAGCGCGTGTTCGGTTTTATCCAGCAGCGCTTTGTTCTTTTTCATGAACGACCAGCGGTGCAGCGGCTTTTTGAAACGCCAGCCGAGCCAGAAAGAGATCCAATCCCCGAGCAAACAGCCGATAATTCCCGCCAGCCACGCCTGCCAGAAATTCACTTCGCCGCTGCCGATAAGTGCTCCCAGCGCCGACATCATAATGGTGCCTGGCAGGATCAGCCCAACCAGCGCCAGCGACTCGAGAAATGCGACCATCGCGACCGCAATCAATGAATACATCACCGACTGCGTAATGAAATGTTCCAGCAACGCTTGCATAGAGTACCCGGTAGGAAAACGAAGCAGGGATTCTCCCGAGGGGCACCCACTTCGTCAAGCCGTCAATTGTCTGAATAGTTTACAGGTTATGACCCGCATTCGCGCAAAGGGGTTCACTTTTTTCACACATTGTTTACACCAGCGCGAAACTCGCTTGGGCTGGCACCAGTACACTTCTTGAAAACGCGGGAAAAGTAGAGCTGATCTTCGAAGCCGACATTGCGACCTACACTGGCGATGGGCATGCGGGTCGTGCTCAACAACAGCTTGGCCTGGCTGATGCGCTGGTCTTCGCGCCAGCTCAGCACGCTGACACCGAGTTGCTGGCGAAACAGGTGTGACAGGCGCGACGGCGACAGACACACATGCTGCGCGACGCTGGCAATATCAAAGTGACTGTCCGTCAGATGATCGCTGATGTACTGGCAAGCGTCGCGCACCCGGTGGTCCAGCGGCGGATGCAGCGATTCGTTGATGGCCTCCATACGCCGCAGCAGGAGCTGTTCCAGCAGATTAATCGCCAGTAATTCGGAATAGCGCCCAACGCCCTGCCCGGCATCAATTATCTGCCCAAACAGTTCGGCAAATTGCGCCTGGTGCGCATCGTCTGGACGATAAAACCCGGTCTGTGCAAACAACGCGGGCCACGCCAGCCATTCGTGCCAGTAAGCGCGCGGACGGAAGTACACCCACTGGTGATACCACTCGCTGGCATCGGGGTGGCGGCCGTAGTGATGAATTTCGCCCGGCGGAAACAGCATGATATCCCCCGGACGGCATACGAACTGGTGTCCCTGATTGTCGATAACCCCCTCTCCTCGCACCGTCAGATTGAGGATATACCCCTTCATGCCGAGCGGCCTGTCCACGAAAAAATCGAGATAGCCTTCGGCCTCAATGGGCGTCAGCCCCGCCACCAAATGGGCGTTAAAAGAGTAGCCGGGTAACAGCGGGTCATTCTGGAGTTCAGGCATAAAAATACTCGCTCAGCATGCTCATCAGGAAATCAATTGTCCATATTGCCAGCGAAGCGAAAAAGGGCGAAATGGCCTGCGAGAATATTTGCACGCCGTCACACTTTGCGATGGCACAGCATTATTGTCCATAAGATTAGCGGTTCCCGCCTGACGTTTTTTTTCCCTGATATCTACTGTTTCACCATGTCTGACATTCTTCATGGAGCAACACGATGGCAATAGCAATTGGCCTCGACTTTGGTAGTGATTCAGTGCGAGCGCTGGCGGTGGAATGTGCCACCGGTAAGGAAATCGCCACCAGCGTGGAATGGTATCCGCGCTGGCAGGAAGGTCGCTACTGCGACGCCCCCAATAATCAGTTCCGCCATCATCCTCTCGACTACATCGAATCGATGGAAACCGCGCTGAAAAGCGTACTGGACGAACTTGGCGCTCGCCGGGCTGAAGTCGTTGGGATCGGCGTAGACAGTACCGGCTCAACCCCGGCCCCGATTGACGCCAATGGCAACGTGCTGGCGCTACGCCCTGAGTTCTCCGACAACCCAAATGCCATGTTTGTGCTGTGGAAAGATCACACCGCCGTCGAAGAAGCCGAAGCCATCACCCGCCTGTGCCATCAGCCGGGTAACGTTGATTACTCGCGCTACATCGGCGGGATATACTCCAGCGAATGGTTCTGGGCAAAAATCCTGCATGTGACTCGCGCCGACAGCAGCGTGGCGCAGGCAGCCACCTCCTGGATTGAACTGTGCGATTGGGTGCCGGCACTGCTCTCCGGCACCACCCGTCCGCAGGATATTCGTCGCGGGCGTTGTAGCGCCGGACACAAATCCCTGTGGCATGAAAGCTGGAACGGCCTGCCGCCTGCCAGCTTCTTTGATGCGCTCGATCCGCTGCTCAATCAGCATCTCGATTACCCGCTATTTACCGACACCTGGACTGCCGATGTTCCGGTCGGCACGCTCAGCACCGACTGGGCACAGCGCCTGGGTTTAGCGGAAGGCGTGGTCATTTCCGGCGGCGCGTTTGACTGCCACATGGGTGCCGTGGGTGCCGGTGCGCAGCCGAATACGCTGGTCAAAGTCATTGGCACCTCAACCTGCGACATTCTGATCGCCGACAAATCCAGCGTCGGTGACCGCACCGTGCAGGGTATCTGCGGTCAGGTGGACGGCAGCGTGACACCAGACTTCATCGGGATGGAAGCCGGGCAGTCTGCCTTTGGCGATATCTACGCCTGGTTTGGCCGCATTCTCGGCTGGCCGCTGGAGCAGCTCGCCGCCCAGCATCCTGAACTGAAAGAACAAATCAAAACCAGTCAGAAACAGCTTCTGCCTGCGCTGACCGCCGCCTGGGCGCAAAAACCTTCTCTCGAACATCTGCCGGTAGTCCTCGACTGGTTTAACGGCCGACGCACGCCGAATGCGAATCAGCGTCTGAAAGGCGTCATTACCGACCTGAACCTGGCGACGGACGCTCCGGCCCTGTTCGGCGGCCTGGTCGCTGCCACCGCCTTTGGTGCGCGCGCCATTATGGAGTGCTTCACCTCTCAGGGCATCCCGGTGAACAACGTGATGGCACTGGGCGGTATCGCCCGTAAAAACGTTGAGATCATGCAGGCCTGCTGCGACGTGCTCAATCGACCACTGCAAATCGTCGCCTCTGACCAGTGCTGTGCGCTGGGAGCCGCCATTTTTGCCGCCGTGGCCGCAGACGTTTACACCGATATTCCACACGCGCAGCAGCAAATGGCCAGTCGCGTCGAGCACACGCTCGAGCCTCGCCCTGCTCAAGCCCAGCGCTTCGAACAGCTTTATCAGCGCTACCAGCAATGGGCGAAAAGCGCCGAACAACACTATCTCCCTTCTGCGGCCCCGACGGAAAGCAAGCCGGTGGTACAGGCAGCAATGACTCATTAAGGAAATGAAGATGACGATTTTTAACAACTCAATCTTTAACAACTACGAAGTGTGGTTTGTGATTGGCAGCCAGCACCTGTACGGCGCTGAGACGCTACGCCAGGTGACGCAGCATGCGGAACATGTGGTCAATGCGCTGAATGCCGAAGCCAAACTGCCTTGCAAGCTGGTGCTCAAACCGCTTGGCACCACGCCGGATGAAATTTCCGCTATCTGTCGTGATGCCAACTACGACGATAAATGCGCCGGTATGGTGGTGTGGCTGCACACCTTCTCTCCGGCCAAAATGTGGATCAACGGCCTGACCATCCTCAACAAACCGTTGCTGCAGTTCCATACCCAGTTCAACGCTGCCCTGCCGTGGGACAGCATCGATATGGACTTTATGAACCTCAACCAGACCGCGCACGGCGGCCGCGAGTTCGGTTTCATCGGCGCGCGTATGCGTCAGCAACACGGCGTCGTGACCGGCCACTGGCAGGACAAACAGGCGCATCACCGCATCGGGTCGTGGATGCGTCAGGCGGTATCAAAACAGGATACTCGCCAGCTGAAAGTGGTGCGTTTCGGCGACAACATGCGCGAAGTAGCCGTGACTGACGGCGATAAAGTCGCCGCGCAGATTAAATTCGGCTTCTCAGTCAATACCTGGGCCGTGGGCGATTTAGTGCAGGTTGTCAATGAAATCAGCGACGGCGATATCAGCGCGCTGGTCGACGAATACGAAAGCAGCTATCGCCTGACGGCGGCGGCACAGGTTCACGGTGATAAACGCCAGAACGTGCTGGATGCCGCGCGAATTGAACTCGGGATGAAGCGCTTCCTCGAACAGGGCGGCTTCCACGCGTTCACCACCACGTTTGAAGATTTGCATGGCCTGAAACAGCTGCCAGGCTTGGCGGTACAGCGTCTGATGCAGCAGGGTTACGGCTTTGCTGGCGAAGGTGACTGGAAAACCGCGGCGCTGCTTCGCATCATGAAAGTGATGTCGACCGGCCTGAATGGCGGCACCTCCTTTATGGAGGATTACACCTACCACTTCGACAACGGCAACGATCTGGTGCTGGGCTCGCACATGCTGGAAGTGTGCCCGACGATCGCCACCGCCGAGAAACCGATCCTCGACGTACAGCATCTGGGCATCGGTGGTAAAGCCGATCCGGCACGTTTGATCTTCGATACCAAAACCGGCCCGGCGCTGGTCGCTAGTCTTATCGATCTGGGCGATCGTTTCCGCCTGCTGGTTAACACCATTGAAACGGTCCAGACCCCGCAAAACCTGCCGAAACTGCCGGTAGCGAATGCGCTGTGGAAAGCACATCCGGATCTGCAGACCGCGTCCGAGGCGTGGATCGTGGCAGGCGGCGCGCACCACACCGTGTTCAGCCATGCGCTAACCCTGGACGACATGCGCCAGTTTGCCGAGCTGCACAACATCGAGCTGACCGTTATCGACAACGACACCCGACTGCCAGCCTTCAAAGACGCGCTGCGCTGGAACGAAGTCTATTACGGTTCAAAACGCTAAGACGATGCCCGGTGGCACTCCGTTTACCGGGCCTACGCGCGTGTAGGCCCGGTAAACAACACGCCATCGGGCAAGGAGTTCACTATGTTAGAGCAGTTAAAACAGCAGGTGCTGGACGCCAATCTCCAGCTCCCGCAACACAATCTGGTTACCCTGACCTGGGGCAACGTCAGCGCAGTTGACCGCGAAAAAGGCGTGTTCGTCATTAAACCTTCGGGCGTCGATTACAGCCAGATGACCGCAGACGATATGGTGGTCGTGAGTCTCGCGACAGGCGAAGTGGTCGAAGGTCATAAAAAACCGTCATCGGACACGCCGACGCACCGCCTGTTGTACCAGGCGTTTCCGACCATCGGCGGCATTGTTCACACCCATTCACGCCACGCCACTATCTGGGCGCAGTCGGGTCAGTCGATCCCGGCGACGGGCACCACCCACGCGGACTATTTCTACGGCGCAATTCCCTGCACGCGCAAAATGACTGACGGCGAAATTAACGGTCAGTACGAATGGGAAACGGGTAACGTAATCGTCGAAACCTTCGAAAAACAGGGGATCGATGCCGCACAAATGCCCGGCGTGCTGGTCCATTCTCACGGCCCGTTTGCCTGGGGAAAAACGGCGGAGGATGCCGTACACAACGCCATCGTGCTTGAGGAAGTCGCTTATATGGGGATTTTCTGTCGCCAGCTAGCGCCACAGCTTCCAGATATGCAGCAAACGTTGCTGGATAAACACTACCTGCGCAAGCACGGTGCGAAGGCGTATTACGGGCAGTAACACCTGTATAAAACCACAGCAACTCAAGACAAACCAGGCTATACTCAGGCTTGGTTTTCTATTTGAGTAGAGCGTGTGACGCAGGCGCGAGAAGGTTTTTTATTAACCCGTCACTGGCGGGATACCCCGCAGGGAACGGAAGTGTCGTTCTGGCTGGCAACTGACGACGGTCCGCTACAGGTGACGCTTGCGCCACAGGATTCGGTGGCGTTTATCCCTGAATCACAACGCGCTCAGACCGAGCGTTTACTTCGCAGCGAGCGCGATGCCCGCCTGGCACCTCTCGCACTGAAAGACTTCCATCATCAGCGAGTATTCGGCCTTTACTGTCGATCTCATCGGCAGTTAATGCGGCTGGAAAAGCTGCTCCGTGCCGACGGCATTACCGTCTATGAAGCCGATATCCGCCCGCCGGAGCGCTATCTGATGGAGCGATTTATTACTGCGCCCGTCTGGGTCGAAGGTGAAATCCAGGGCAATGCGCTTGTTAACGCGCGTCTGAAGCCCAACCCGGATTATCGACCGCCGCTGAAATGGGTATCGCTGGATATCGAAACCACGCGTCACGGCGAGCTGTACTGCATTGGCCTTGAAGGTTGCGGTCAGCGCGTGGTGTACATGCTGGGGCCGGAAAATGGCGACCCTTCACAGCTCGATTTTCGGCTGGAATATGTCGCCAGTCGCCCACAATTACTCGAGAAGTTAAACGCCTGGTTTGCCGAACACGATCCGGATGTGGTAATCGGCTGGAATCTGGTGCAGTTTGACCTCAAAGTCCTGCAAAAACATGCCGAACGTTACCGAATCCAGCTGACGCTCGGACGCGGAAACGTTGAGATTGACTGGCGTGAGCACGGCTTTAAGAACGGCGTATTCTTCGCTCAGGCCAACGGTCGTTTGATTATCGACGGTATCGAGGCGCTGAAATCCGCATTCTGGAATTTCCCGTCGTTTTCGCTGGAATCCGTGTCACGGGAGCTGCTCGGGGAAGGCAAGTCTATCGATAATCCGTGGGACAGGATGGACGAAATTGACCGCCGCTTCGCCGAAGATAAACCCGCACTAGCGAAATATAACCTCAAAGACTGCGAGCTAGTGACGCGCATTTTCCACAAAACGGAGATTATGCCGTTCTTACTGGAACGCGCGACGGTCAATGGCCTGCCTGCCGACCGTCACGGCGGTTCGGTTGCAGCCTTTGGTCACCTCTATTTTCCACGGATGCACCGGTTAGGTTACGTCGCCCCTAATCTTGGCGAAGTGCCGCCACAGGCCAGCCCCGGTGGATACGTGATGGACTCCCGCCCCGGGCTTTACGATTCGGTGCTGGTGCTCGATTACAAAAGCCTGTACCCGTCGATTATCCGCACCTTTCTGATTGACCCTGTCGGCCTGGTGGAAGGCATGGCGCAGCCGGACGCTGAACACAGCACCGAGGGTTTTCTTGGCGCATGGTTTTCCCGTACGCAGAATTGCCTGCCAGACATCGTCGGGCAAATCTGGCACGGGCGCGATGAGGCCAAATTACAGGGTAATAAACCGCTCTCCCAGGCGCTAAAAATCATCATGAACGCCTTTTATGGCGTGCTCGGCACCAGCGCCTGCCGCTTTTTCGATCCGCGACTCGCCTCGTCGATAACCATGCGTGGCCATGCAATCATGCGTAAGACCAAAGCGCTGGTTGAATCGCAGGGCTACGACGTAATTTATGGCGATACGGACTCCACTTTTGTGTGGCTGAAACGTGCGCACAGCGAAGAAGATGCTGCGGGAATTGGCCATCAACTGGTAAAATTCGTCAACGATTGGTGGTCAGCAGAATTACAAAAACAGGGGCTGACCAGCGCGATGGAGCTGGAATTCGAAACCCATTTTTGCCGCTTCCTGATGCCCACCATTCGCGGTACCGAGACGGGCAGCAAAAAGCGCTACGCGGGTATGATCCAGACGGGTGATGAGCAGAAGATGGTGTTTAAAGGGCTGGAAACGGTGCGAACAGACTGGACCCCGCTGGCGCAACAGTTCCAGCAAACGCTGTATTTGCGCATTTTCCGCAACGAGCCATACCAGGATTTTATTCGCGAAACCATTGATAAGCTGATGGCCGGTGAGTTCGACGACCGGCTGGTGTACCGCAAACAACTCAGGCGTCCGCTGGTGGAATATCAGCGCAACATTCCGCCGCATGTCCGCGCCGCGCGGCTTGCCGATGAACATAACGCCAGGCTTGGCCGCCCTTTACAATATCAATCTCGTGGCAGCATTAAATATGTCTGGACCACCAGCGGCCCGGAGCCGTTGGCGTATCAGCAGTCACCGCTGGATTATGAACACTATCTGACGAAACAGTTAGAACCCATTGCCGATGGAATTTTGCCCTTTGTCCATGATGATTTTGCTACACTACTGACAGGACAACTGGGGCTATTTTGACAGGTGACTAACATCCTGGCTTCCAGTACCATAGCGCCCTTTCCATTCCTGGACCCCAATTTTGACTCTCCGTGGTAATTTCTGCGGAGGACAATTATTGCCTGCAATTGAAGATATAGAGCCCAAATTATATGCCTTTTACACTTGGTCAACGCTGGATCAGCGATACAGAAAGCGAGTTAGGATTAGGGACAGTCGTAGCGCTGGATGCGCGCATGGTCACTCTCCTTTATCCGGCAACAGGTGAAAACCGACTGTACGCCCGCAACGACTCCCCCATCACCCGCGTGATGTTCAATCCAGGCGATACCATTACCAGCCACGATGGCTGGCAGCTGCGCGTTGACGAAGTAAAAGAAGAAAATGGCCTGCTGGCGTATACCGGTACGCGTCTGGATACCGAAGAAGAAGGCGTGGAACTGCGTGAAGTGCTGCTCGACAGCAAACTCATCTTCAGCAAGCCACAAGACCGTTTGTTTGCCGGGCAAATTGACCGTATGGACCGTTTCGCCCTGCGCTATCGTGCGCGTAAGTATCAGAGCGAAGAGTACCGTATGCCGTGGAGCGGCCTGCGCGGCCAGCGTACCAGTCTGATCCCACACCAGTTACACATTGCCCACGATGTGGGTCGTCGCCACGCGCCACGCGTCCTGTTGGCCGATGAAGTGGGTCTCGGGAAAACCATTGAAGCCGGGATGATCCTGCATCAACAGCTGCTGGCCGGTGCAGCCGAGCGCGTTCTGGTTATCGTGCCGGAAACCCTGCAACATCAGTGGCTGGTCGAGATGCTGCGCCGTTTCAACCTGCGCTTTGCGCTGTTTGATGATGAGCGTTATGCCGAAGCGCAGCACGACGCGGATAACCCGTTTGAAACCGAACAGCTGGTGATTTGCTCGCTGGATTTCGTGCGCCGCAGCAAGCAGCGCCTGGAACACCTGTGCGACGCCGAGTGGGACATCATGGTGGTGGACGAAGCCCATCACCTGGTCTGGAGCGAAGACGCGCCGAGCCGTGAATATCAGGCCATCGAACAGCTGGCCGAACGCGTTCCGGGCGTTCTGCTTTTAACCGCGACGCCGGAGCAACTGGGCCTCGAAAGCCACTTTGCGCGTCTGCGCCTGCTGGATCCGAACCGCTTCCACGATTTCGAGCAGTTCGTCGAAGAACAGCAGAATTTCCGTCCAGTCGCCGATGCCGTTTCTCTGCTGCTGAGCGGCGAGAAGCTGAATAACGAACAGATGAATGCCCTGAGCGAACTGATGGGCGAGCAGGATATTGAGCCACTGCTTGCGGCGGCGAACAGCAACAGCGATGACGGCGAAAGCGCCCGTCAGGAACTGATCTCGATGCTGATGGACCGCCACGGCACCAGCCGCGTGCTGTTCCGTAACACGCGTCACGGCGTGAAAGGTTTCCCGAAACGCGAGCTGCACACCATCAAACTGCCGCTGCCAACACAGTATCAGACCGCGATTAAAGTGTCCGGCATCATGGGGGCGCGTAAATCGTCAGAAGAACGCGCCCGCGACATGCTCTACCCGGAACAGATTTATCAGGAATTTGAAGGCGATACCGGCACCTGGTGGAACTTCGATCCGCGCGTTGAATGGCTGATGGGCTATCTGACCAGCCACCGCTCACAGAAAGTGCTGGTGATCTGCGCCAAAGCCGCCACTGCGCTTCAGCTGGAGCAGGTGCTTCGCGAGCGTGAAGGCATCCGTGCCGCCGTGTTCCATGAAGGCATGTCGATTGTTGAACGTGACCGCGCCGCCGCCTGGTTTGGCGAAGAAGATACCGGCGCGCAGGTGCTGCTGTGTTCTGAAATCGGTTCCGAAGGCCGTAACTTCCAGTTTGCCAGCCATCTGGTGATGTTCGATCTGCCGTTTAACCCGGATCTGCTGGAACAGCGTATTGGTCGTCTGGACCGTATCGGCCAGGCGCACGATATTCAAATCCACGTGCCGTATCTGGAAAAAACCGCGCAGTCAGTGCTGGTGCGCTGGTTCCACGAAGGTCTGGACGCGTTCGAACATACTTGCCCGACCGGCCGCACCATTTACGACAACGTGCATCCGCAGCTGATTGAATACCTTGCGGCACCGGAAAATACCGATGGATTCGATGCGCTGATCAAAACCTGTCGCGAACAGCACGATGCGCTGAAAGCACAGCTTGAGCAGGGCCGTGACCGTCTGCTGGAGATCAACTCCAACGGCGGTGAGAAAGCGCAGGCGCTGGCAGAAAGCATTGAAGAGCAGGATGACGACACCGGGCTTATCAGCTTCACCATGAACCTGTTCGACATCATCGGCATTAACCAGGACGACCGCGGTGAAAACCTGATAGTCCTGACGCCTTCCGATCATATGCTGGTTCCGGACTTCCCGGGCCTGCCCGAAGATGGCTGCACCGTGACCTTTGAACGTGACGTGGCGCTGTCCCGCGAAGATGCACAGTTCCTGACCTGGGAACATCCGCTGATCCGCAACGGTCTGGATCTTATCCTGTCCGGCGACACCGGTAGCAGCACCATTTCACTGTTAAAAAACAAAGCATTACCGGTTGGCACCCTGCTGCTCGAGCTGATTTATGTGGTTGAAGCGCAAGCACCGAAGCAGCTTCAGTTGCACCGTTTCCTGCCTGCAACGCCGGTCCGTATGCTGGTCGATAAAAATGGCAACAACCTTGCGGCGCAGGTCGAGTTTGAAACCTTTAACCGTCAGCTCAGCGCCGTTAACCGTCACACCGGCAGCAAGCTGGTTAACGCCGTGCAGCAGGACGTTCACGCCATTCTGCAACAGGGCGAAGCTCAAGTAGAAAAAGTGGCGAAGGCGCTGATAGAAGCGGCTCGTCAGGAAGCTGACGATAAGCTGAGTGCCGAGCTGTCGCGTCTGGAATCATTGAAAGCGGTCAATCCGAACATCCGCGATGACGAGCTGGAAGCGATTGAAAGCAATCGTCAACAGGTGATGGAAGCCCTGGCGCAGGCCGGCTGGCGTCTCGATGCGCTGCGACTGATCGTCGTTACGCATCAGTAAGGAAAAAAGTATGGTACTGGAGTCCTACAATCCGCCACAGGATCCATGGCTGGTGGTGCTCTATCAGGATGAGCACATCATGGTGGTCAACAAGCCCAGCGGTCTGTTGTCCGTCCCCGGCCGCCTGGACAGTCATAAAGACAGCGTGATGACGCGGGTGCAGCGTGATTTTCCGCAGGCTGAGTCGGTGCATCGTCTCGATATGGCGACCAGCGGCGTGATTGTTGTGGCTCTGACCAAAGCAGCGGAACGGGAGCTGAAACGCCAGTTCCGCGAGCGTGAACCGAAAAAGCAGTATCTGGCCCGCGTGTGGGGACATCCGGAAAAAGCCGAAGGTGTGGTGGATTTACCGCTGATCTGCGACTGGCCGAACCGTCCAAAGCAAAAAGTCTGCTTCGAGACAGGCAAATCGGCGCAAACCGAATTTGAAGTGCTGGAGCTCGCCGACGATAACACCGCGCGGGTGCTGCTTAAGCCTATTACCGGCCGCTCGCATCAGCTGCGTGTGCATATGCAGGCGCTGGGGCATCCGATTCTGGGCGATCGTTTCTACGCCACGCCAGAAGCGCTGGCAATGGCACCTCGCCTTCTGCTGCACGCAGAAATGCTGACTATCACCCACCCGCAGTTTGGCAATAGCATGACGTTTAAGGCACCGGTAGATTTCTGATTTGAGATGACGCCTTCGGCCGTTATTGGCGCAGCCTGTGTGGACTCGGACAGCGTGCAATCACAGGAGCGTACACGAAGTACGTGACTGTGATGCGCGCTGCCCAGGTTCAAAATGGCAAGTAAAACAGGTCGATTTACTTGAAACCTTTTTGTTCCTTCACTAATTCGTATGCACGCTGAATTTCCTGCGCTTTTTGCTTCGCCATTTCCATCATTTCCGGCGGTAAACCTTTCGCCACCAGCTTATCCGGGTGATGTTCGCTCATCAGCTTGCGATAGGCGCGCTTGATGGTAGTCGCATCATCCGTCGATTTCACACCGAGCACGTTACATGCATCTTCAAGCGTAGGGCCGCGCTGCGCCTGCTGCCAGCCACCGCCGGACTGCGATTGCTGCTGATAGCCGCCGCCAAACTGTGCGCCGCCCTGCATCATGCGCAGGAACTGCTCAAACTGGGCGCGGGAGATACCGAGTTCGTCGGCGATGACAAACAGCACTTCACGTTCGTTAGGGTGCAATGAGCCGTCGGCAAACGCGGCCTGAATCTGAATTTCCAGAAACATCCTAATCAAATCGAAGCGACCAAAACAGACGCCACGGAACGCACGCATCTTCTCACGCAGTGGGTAATTATCCGCTTTACCGACACGGAAAGCCTGCTGCGCGGCAGTGCGGGACTCGCCATGAAGATTCATGCGGTCCATCAGAATACTGGCAACGTGAATATCCGCTTCGGTCACGCGCCCCTTCGATTTGGTCAGATGCCCCATCACCTCAAAGGTGGTGGCAAAGAACAGCGACTGGCGCTCTTGCTGGTTGGCAAAAAAGTTGAGTCTGCGGCTTCGCGCCTTATCAAACATGTGGCCAATCAGCAGTCCAAGTACCGCCCCCCAGAATCCGCCACCCATCATGAGTGCGACGGCCACACCAATCACTTTACCCCAATACTGCATAGACTCCCCGGATAGTCATAATCATCATGTTGCAGGTAATGGCTTCCGCCTTGATAAAAGGCGATTTTCACAGCGATGACCTGATGGTCAGTGCAGGACATAACCTATAATTTGCTTTATCATACTCGCCATTCAACACAGTGCCTAACGCCACTGGCTCGAAGCGGCAGGATTAACACTGGCGCGTGACCGATGAGTACGTTAGTCTCTGACCGTTTGCAAGCCGCGAAGCCACAGATGACGGAACAACAAATAAAACGTATGAAAAAACGTATTCCCACCCTTCTGGCAACCCTGATCGCCAGCGTCCTGTACAGTCAACAGGGCGCGGCGGCCGACCTCGCATCACAATGTATGCTGGGGGTACCAAGCTATAACCGTCCGCTGGTTCAGGGGGATACTAATAACCTGCCTGTCACCATCAACGCCGACCATGCCAAGGGTAATTACCCTGATGATGCCGTATTTACCGGCAATGTCGATATTAATCAGGCGAACAGTCGTTTACAGGCGGACGAAGTACAGTTGCACCAGAAGCAGGCGCCTGGACAGGCGGATCCGGTTCGCACCGTGGATGCTCTGGGCAATGTACACTACGACGATAATCAGGTGATCCTGAAAGGTCCTAAAGCCTGGTCCAATCTGAATACTAAAGATACCAACGTCTGGAAAGGCGACTATCTGATGGTCGACCGCCAGGGTCGTGGTACTGCTGACGTCATGAAACAGCGTGGCGCAAACCGGTATACCATTCTTGATAACGGGACCTTTACGTCCTGTCTGCCAGGTTCGAACACCTGGAGCGTTGTTGGGACCGAAGTGATTCAGGACCGCCAGGAGCAGGTCGCTGAAATCTGGAATGCCCGTTTTAAAATCGGCCCGGTGCCTGTTTTTTATAGTCCCTATCTGCAGTTGCCGATTGGTGACAAGCGCCGTTCAGGCTTCCTGCTCCCGAATGCTAAATACAGCAGTACCAATGGTACGGAAATTTACCTGCCGTACTACTGGAACATTGCGCCCAACTTTGATGCCACCATTACGCCGCACTATATGGAAAAGCGTGGCGACATCATGTGGGAAAACGAATTCCGCTACCTGACCAAAGCTGGCGCCGGGCTGTTTGAATTCGACTATTTGAATAAAGATAAAGTCTACGAAGACGAACACCCTGAAGACAATGATAGCCGTCGCTGGCTCTTCTACTGGCGACATGCTGGGGTGATGGACCAGGTGTGGCGCTTCAATGTCGACTACACCAAAGTCAGCGATCCGACCTACTTCAACGACTTTGATTCAAAATACGGTTCCAGTACCGATGGTTACGCCACGCAGAAATTCAGCGTGGGCTATGCCATTGAGAACTTTAACGCCACCGTATCCAGCAAGCAGTTCCAGGTCTTTGATACAGAAAACTCAAACTCCTATGCCGCACAACCGCAGTTGGACGTTAACTACTACCAGAATGACGTTGGGCCGTTTGATACTCATATCTATGGTCAGGTAGTGCATTTCAAAAACACCAATGACAACATGCCGGAAGCGACACGTCTGCATATTGAGCCGACCATCGATTTGCCGCTGTCGAACGGATGGGGCAGTATTGATACGGAAGTTAAACTGCTGGCGACCCATTACCAGCAGGACGACGTCGACCAGTATCGCGTCTATGCACAACAGCAATACAATCACAGTAAAACAGCTTCTAATCTGAGAACTCTCAACGCTGCTAACAGCTTGAATGAGTCAGTTAACCGCGTACTGCCACAGTTTAAAATTGACGGCAAAATGGTCTTTGAGCGTGATATGGACTGGTCACAGGGCTATACCCAGACCCTCGAACCACGCGTGCAGTACCTGTATGTACCGTATAAAGACCAAAGCGACATCATGGCGTATGACTCCACCCTCCTCCAGTCGGACTATAGCGGCCTGTTCCGCGACCGTACCTATAGCGGCCTGGACCGGATCGCATCGGCTAACCAGGTGACGACCGGCCTCACCTCTCGCGTTTATGATGAAAACGCGGTTGAACGTTTTAACGTTTCTGTGGGTCAAATCTACTACTTCACCCCGTCTCGTACAGGTGATGAAACGCAAGAATGGTCACAGAGTGATCAGAAAGGCTCGCTGGTCTGGGCCGGAGATACCTATTGGCGCATGAGCGATCAATGGGGCCTGCGTGGCGGCATTCAGTACGATACACGTCTGGATAACGTTGCCACCGGCAACGGCACTGTAGAGTATCGTCGAGATGAAAACCGCTTAGTCCAGTTGAACTACCGTTACGCCAGCCCGGAGTATATTCAGGCGACACTGCCTTCCTACTCGACGGCACAGCAGTATAAAGACGGAATTTCCCAGGTGGGCATGACAGCAAGCTGGCCGGTCGTTGACCGTTGGTCTGTTGTTGGTGCGTATTACTACGACACCAACGCCAACAAACCAGCGGATCAGATGATAGCCGTGCAGTATAACTCCTGCTGTTATGCTCTCCGTCTTGGCTATGAGCGTAAGCTCAACGGCTGGGATCCTAGCAATGTCCAGGGTGTGTACGACAACGTCGTCGGCTTCAATATCGAACTGCGTGGCCTGAGCTCTAACTATGGTCTTGGCACACAGCAGATGTTGCGTTCGACCATCATGCCGTACCAAAGCTCTTTGTAACGCCACGGTATTAGAAACGTAATCCGCCTTTGCGGTTAATTGAAATGGAAAGAGTATGAAGAACTGGAAAACGCTGCTTCTCGGTATCGCCATGGTTGCGAATACCAGTTTCGCCGCCCCACAGGTTGTCGATAAGGTAGCAGCTGTCGTAAATAACGGCGTTGTACTGGAAAGCGATGTCGATAGCTTGATGCAGTCCGTTAAAGGAAATGCAACCCAGGCCGGGCAACAACTACCAGATGACGTCACGCTACGCCACCAGATTCTGGAACGTCTGATCATGGACCAGATTGTCCTGCAGATGGGCCAGAAAATGGGCGTAAAAATCACTGACGAACAGCTCGATCAGGCCATCACCAACATCGCCAAGCAGAACAACATGTCGATGGACCAGATGCGTAGCCGTCTGGCCTACGATGGTATGAACTACAACACCTATCGCGCACAGATCCGCAAAGAGATGACTATCTCTGAAGTGCGTAATAACGAAGTTCGTCGTCGTATTACCGTTCTGCCGCAGGAAGTGGACGCGCTGGCTTCACAGATTGGCAATCAGAACGATGCCAGCACTGAGCTGAATCTGAGCCACATCTTGATCCCGCTGCCGGAAAACCCAAGCTCTGACCAGGTTAACGAAGCGGAAGCTCAGGCGCGCTCGGTTGTCGATCAGGCAAACAAAGGCGCAGACTTCGGTAAACTCGCTATCACTTACTCCGCTGACCAACAGGCGCTGAAAGGCGGCCAGATGGGCTGGGGACGTATTCAGGAACTGCCATCTATCTTTGCTCAGGCCCTGAGCACCGCGAAAAAAGGCGATGTGATTGGTCCGATCCGTTCCGGTGTGGGCTTCCACATTATCAAAGTGAACGATCTGCGCGGCCAGAGCCAGAGTATTTCTGTGACTGAAGTGCATTCCCGTCACATCCTGCTTAAGCCATCGCCAATCATGACTGACGACCAGGCACGTGCGAAACTGGAAGCCGTGGCTGCGGACATCAAGAGTGGTAAAACCACCTTTGACAAAGCGGCGAAAGAACTGTCTCAGGACCCAGGTTCTGCAAACCAGGGCGGTGATTTAGGTTGGGGCACTCCGGACATGTACGATCCGGCATTCCGTGATGCACTGATGAAGCTGAGCAAAGGCGAAATCAGCGCCCCGGTTCACTCCTCGTTCGGCTGGCACCTGATTCAGCTACTGGATACCCGTAACGTGGACCGTACCGATGCAGCGCAGAAAGACAAAGCTTACCGCATGCTGATGAATCGTAAGTTTGCTGAAGAAGCTGCAACCTGGATGCAGGAACAACGTGCCAGCGCGTATGTCAAAATTCTGAGCAACTGATGACACAGCCCCAGCGTGTGGTTATCACTCCCGGCGAGCCCGCCGGGATTGGCCCAGACCTCGTGGTTCAACTGGCTCAGCGTGACTGGCCTGTTGAACTGGTGGTTTGCGCCGATGAAACGCTTATGACAGACCGGGCAGCAATGCTCGGTTTACCATTAACGCTCCTGCCCTACAATGCCGCTCTGGCACCTGTGCCGCAAAAAGCCGGTACGCTGACTCTCCTTCCCGTTCCCCTTCAGGCCCCCGTTACCCCAGGCTCGCTAAACGTGCTGAACGGTCCTTACGTGGTGGAAACTCTGGCACGCGCCTGCGATGGCAGTACCGAAGGTGAATTTGCTGCCCTGATTACCGGGCCGGTGCAAAAGAGCATCATCAACGATGCCGGGATTGCGTTTACCGGACATACCGAATTCTTCGAAGAGCGTTCTCACACCGCGAAAGTGGTGATGATGCTGGCAACAGAAGAGCTGCGCGTCGCACTCGCAACGACCCATCTGCCGCTCAAAGCCATCAGCGATGCGATTACGACAGATGTCCTGCGCGACGTGATTACCATTCTGGATACCGACCTGCGCACGAAGTTTGGTATTGCCAAGCCGCATATTCTGGTGTGTGGGCTGAATCCGCATGCCGGTGAAGGCGGGCATATGGGGATGGAAGAGATAGACACCATCATTCCGGTGCTCGAAGAAATGCGCGCTAAGGGCATGAATCTGAGTGGGCCGCTGCCCGCAGATACCCTGTTTCAGCCAAAATATCTCGACAATGCCGACGCAGTACTCGCGATGTACCACGATCAGGGCCTGCCCGTGCTAAAATACCAGGGTTTCGGCCGTGCCGTGAATATCACGCTCGGTTTACCTTTTATCCGTACGTCCGTTGACCACGGCACCGCGCTAGAATTGGCGGGTCAGGGGAAAGCAAACGTCGGCAGTTTTATTACGGCGCTTAATCTCGCCATCAAAATGATCAGTAACTCTCAATGAATAATCGAGTCCATCAGGGCCACTTAGCCCGAAAACGCTTCGGGCAAAACTTCCTCAACGATCAGTTTGTCATCGACAGCATCGTTTCGGCTATCAACCCGCAGAAAGGTCAGGCCATTGTTGAAATCGGCCCGGGTCTTGCCGCATTGACCGAGCCGGTTGGCGAACGTCTGGATAAACTGACCGTCATCGAACTGGACCGTGATCTGGCTGCACGCCTGCAAACGCACCCGTTCCTTGGACCAAAGCTGACCATTTTTCAGCAAGATGCGATGACCATGAACTTCGGCGAGCTGTCGAAGGAAATGGGCCAGCCGCTGCGCGTGTTCGGTAACCTGCCGTACAACATCTCTACCCCACTGATGTTCCACCTGTTTAGCTATACTGATGCCATTGCCGACATGCACTTCATGCTGCAAAAAGAAGTGGTAAACCGTCTGGTTGCAGGGCCAAACAGTAAGGCGTATGGTCGTTTAAGCGTCATGGCGCAGTACTACTGCCAGATTATCCCTGTGCTGGAAGTGCCGCCAACCGCCTTTACGCCACCGCCAAAAGTGGATTCTGCCGTTGTTCGCCTGGTGCCTTACACCACGCTGCCGCATCCGGTTAAAGAGGTTCGTGTGTTAAGCCGAATCACTACCGAAGCGTTCAACCAGCGTCGTAAGACGATCCGCAACAGCCTCGGCAATATCTTCTCTGTCGAACTGTTGACTGAGCTTGGCGTTGACCCGGCGATGCGTGCAGAAAATATCTCTGTGGCCCAGTACTGCCGCCTGGCAAACTGGCTGTCAGAAAATGCGCCCCAGAAGGAGAGCTAAACCATGATCAATTCGCCCCGCGTCTGTGTCCAGGTACAAAGCGTCTACATTGAGTCCCAGTCCTCGCCGGACGATGAACGCTATGTTTTTGCTTATACGGTCACGATTCGTAATCTGGGGCGAGGATCGGTGCAGCTGCTTGGGCGCTATTGGTTGATTACTAACGGCCACGGTCGTGAAACCGAGGTTCAGGGTGAAGGTGTCATCGGCGTTCAGCCGCACATAGCTCCGGGCAACGAATATCAGTACACCAGCGGTGCCGTGCTGGAAACGCCACTCGGCACCATGCAGGGTCACTATGACATGATCGACGCTGACGGTAACCCGTTCAGCATTGATATTCCCGTTTTCCGTCTGGCCGTGCCAGCTCTCATCCATTGATAAAATGAGCACATACCTTATTGGCGACGTTCACGGCTGCTACGATGAACTGATCGCATTATTAAAGCAGGTGGAATTTACCCCTGGACGAGACACGCTGTGGCTGACAGGCGATCTGGTGGCCCGCGGCCCCGCATCGCTCGACGTTCTGCGCTACGTGAAATCTCTGGGTGATAGCGTGCGTATGGTACTCGGCAATCACGATTTGCATCTGCTGGCGGTGTTCGCCGGGATCAGTCGTAACAAGCCGAAAGACCGGCTCACGCCGCTGCTGGAAGCGCCCGATGCTGACGAACTGCTGAACTGGCTACGCCGTCAGCCGCTGCTGCAGGTTGATAAAGAGAAGAAACTGGTGATGGCCCATGCCGGGATCACTCCGCAGTGGGATCTGGATACCGCTGAGCTTTGCGCCCGCGACGTTGAAGCGGTGCTGTGCAGCGACTCCTATCCGTTCTTCCTTGACGCCATGTACGGCGATTTGCCGAACCACTGGTCGCCAGAGCTGAGTGGCCTCGCACGGCTGCGCTTTATTACCAACGCCTTTACGCGGATGCGCTACTGCTTCCCGAACGGTCAGCTCGATATGTACACCAAAGAGTCACCGGAAAACGCACCTGCGCCGCTCAAACCGTGGTTTGCCATTCCTGGCCCCGTGACTGAAGAGTACAGCGTCATTTTTGGCCACTGGGCTTCGCTGGAAGGCAAAGGTACACCGGAAGGGATTTACGGTCTGGATACCGGATGCTGTTGGGGTGGGGATTTAACGTGTCTGCGCTGGGAAGATAAGAAATACTTTGTGCAGCCGTCTACTCGTCATCTCGATCTCGGCGAAGAAGAAGCCGTCGCGTCTTAATATTATCCCCCACCCCGCGGGTGAGGGGATACGCTTATCGACGCTCTAAGATCTCAAAGCAATAGCTGTGCGAGTTCTGCTCGTCGGCATCATGAAACTCACTGAATGTCGATTCCCAGTTATCCGGATCGTAGTCCGGGAAATGGGTATCGCCTTCCACTTCCGCATCAATGTGCGTCAGATACAGACGCTGCGCTTTCGGCAGGAATTGCTCGTACACACGGCCTCCGCCGATCACCATGATCTCTTCCGCATCACCGCAGGCGGCAATGGCGTCATCTACCGACTTTACCCACTCAACACGGCCGTCAGTGCCCGGCTGGCTGCTAATGACGATGTTTTTACGGCCCGGCAGCGGACGACCGATCGATTCCCAGGTCAGGCGACCCATCACCACAGGTTTGTTGAGCGTGGTACGTTTAAACCAGGCGAGATCGGCAGGCAGGTTCCAGGGCATGGCGTTTTCCATGCCGATAACGCGATCCACCGCTAACGCCGCAATCAGACTGATCATTGAAATATCCCGGATGTAAAAATTGCCGCCACTATACGGAAAGCTTAATCTTTCGTCGACAATAGGGAGAGTAAAGAAGACGAAATATTTTCGCCTTCTCACTAAGTGCCCGTTATGCCGATGGTTTCACTTCTGGTTCGTCAGCCGGATTACCGGTGTGCTTTCCTTCCTCGGTTCCCTGCCAGCCGTGACGCTGAATAATCGACATGTTGCTGCGGTCTTCGTTGATGATATCCGTCAGCATCGCACTGGTGCGTTTGAACACTGCGGCGAAGGACGCATCGTCTTCATCCGCCATATCGACCATTTCTTCTATCATTCGCACGTTGAAACGGCGGAACACATCTGCGCGCTCGCGGGCTTCATAAGCGCCAAGCCCCAACGCTTCCAGCGCCATGCGACCTGACTTCAGTGCGCCTTCAAACGTTTCACGCTCCGGCGCTTCGATGCCCGCCTGGCGAAGCTGAATATAGTGATCGATATCGCGAGCCCGGGCGATAATCCGCAGATGCGGGAAATCCGCTTTCGCCAGCTCCGTCAGTTCAAGGTTGGTTTTCGGGTCATCAATGGCGTTGATTAGCACTTCCGCCCGTGCTGCACCGGCTGACTCAAGCATATCAACCCGCGTGGCGTCGCCGTAAAACACCTTCATATCGAATTTGCGCAGGGTATCGACGTGGTCTGGATCGTTATCGAGAATGACCATCTTCACGCCGCTCGACAGCAGCAGACGGCCGGTAATCTGACCAAAGCGGCCAAACCCGGCGATAATAACCCGCGGCTGCTCTTCATCAATTTCATCCGCCTCGCGCTCATCGCCGCTTTTGGCTTTCTCCATGCGTGACAGCAGCACCAGTAAAATCGGCGTGGCAGCCATCGACAGTGCCACCGCCAGGGTCAACGCTTTGGCCCATTCCGGGTCCAGTACTTTCGCCATCTGCGCCGTACCAAACACCACAAACGCAAACTCACTGCCCTGCCCTAACAGCGCTGCAAACCAAAGGCGCTGGGCTTTCGGCACGCCAAGCGGGCGTGCAATCAGCCACAGCATCACCGCTTTAATGATAAGGAATCCGGCCAGTAAAATCAGAATACGTAGCGGATGCGTCACCAGGGTGCCGAAGTCGATAGACATGCCGACGCCGATGAAGAACAGCCCCAACAGCAGGCCTTTAAACGGTTCGATATCGCTTTCCAGCGCATGGCGATATTCCGAACTCGCCAGTAGCACGCCGGCCAGAAATGCGCCCATCGCCATCGATAAGCCCACTTCTTCCAGTAGCAGTCCGAAACCGAAAACCAGGAACAGCGCGACGGCGCTGAACACTTCGCGCAGGCCTGAACGCGCGACAAAACGCAGCACCGGGCGCGTGACGTAGCGCCCGAGCAAAATCACCAGCACCAGAACGCCGGCAACTTTCAGGGCCGAAAGCCCAAAAGCGGCAAGCGTGGTCGTCGCCCCGCTGGAGGCCAGCAGCGGGATCATCGCCACCAGTGGAATAGCCGCGATATCCTGGAACAGCAGCACCGCAAACGTACTGCGGCCAAGCTGAGAGACGGTCAGATTCCGTTCGCTCATCGCCTGCATGGCGATGGCCGTGGAAGAGAGTGCCAGCGTCAGGCCAATAAGTTCGGCCACTTTCCAGTCAAGACCGAGCAGCATGCAAAAGCCACCGATCAGGACACCACACGCGACCATTTGCAGCGCTCCGCCGCCAAATACCGACGCGCGAAGCTTCCACAAACGCTGTGGATCAAGCTCAAGGCCAATGACAAACAGCATCAGCACCACACCGATTTCAGCGAAGTGCAGAATGGCCTCGGCATCCGTCACCAGCCGCAAACCCCACGGCCCAATAATGCAGCCTGCTATCAGGTAGCCGAGCACGGAACCCAATCCCAGACGCACGGCAATCGGCACGATCAGCGCCGCCGAACCGAGGTAAATCAGGGCCTGAATCAGCGTATGGCTATCCATGGTGCACCTCTTGCCACTCAAGCAGACGCTGTTTGTAATGCCGGGCCTCGGCGACAAGCGTTTCATCGTCGCAGATAAAGGTGCAATGCATGGCGAACGGCGGCAGCCAGTTCAGGCCGCAGTACAGCGCCGTCGCCTGTAATGGCTGCGCCAGCACCTCAAAACCGGGGAAACTGCCAATCGCAAAATGATCGTCTCCGCCACCGGTTGTCACCGCCCACAACAGGCTTTTACCGTGCAGCGCTTTTCCGCCGTGCCCGTAGGCCCAGCCGTGAGACAGAACTTTATCAATCCAGAGTTTGAGGAGCGGCGGCACGCTGTACCACTGCATGGGATGCTGCCAGATGACCAGGTCGGCGCGGGAAAGCGCCTCTTGCTCAGCGGCGATATCAATATTGAAATCGGGATAGAGGTGATACAGAGAGCGAATTTCTACGCCGTCGATTTCCCTTGCCTGCTCAAGCATCCGTTTATTCGCATGCGAATGCTGCGGATAAGGATGCGCATAAATAATCAAAATCATCTGTTAGCCTGTTCTGCACTTCACTGTTTTATCAGCAAAGTGTAGTCAGTTAACTAACAGGCTAACAGCGAAGATTGGTGAACTAGTTGTCCAGCTCGCCCATCGATTTAACCTGGTCGCGGTTAATTTGCTCGGTCTTACCGGTTTCGGCATTTTTGTAGGAAACCAGACCGGTGTCGCTATCAACCTCTGGCTTACCGTCGGTGACGATGGTTTTACCGTCGGTCGTTTTCAGCGTCTGGTTTGAGGAACAACCCGCTACGGTAAACAGGGCTGCGGCAGTAAAAATGGTGGTGATCAGTAGATTGTTACGCATGGTGTTCTCCCGTGCTCTTCAGTTAAAGAATCATTATCTGTCTAATGATTTTAGGCTAACTGACTGAACGCACATGGAAAACCAGAACACTCTGAGATGTAGATATAAGGATATCCGCTTACGCCCGGCGGCGCTCTGCTTGCCAGGCCTACTCTGTGAGGCTGGTAGGCCCGGCAAGCGCTAGCGCCGCCGGGCATGCAGAGTCAGTATTACTTGTTAATCTGCGCGTGCATTTCCTGCACCGAAATCACCTTCTCGGTCGCATCCGCGTTCAGCGCCATGGCTGTCGCGAAACCGCCGTTCAGGGTGGTGTCATAATGCACTTTGTACTGCAGCGCGCTGCGGCGAATCAGCTTGGAATCTTCAATCGCCTGACGACCTTCGGTGGTGTTGATGATGTAGGTATATTCGCCATTCTTGATACGGTCCTGAATGTGCGGACGACCTTCATGCACCTTGTTCACCAGACGCGGGTTAATGCCCGCTTCGCCCAGAACAACGGCAGTCCCGTGGGTCGCATCCAGTTCGAAGCCCTGTTTCAGCAGTTTTGCCGCCAGGTCTACCACACGCTCTTTGTCACCTTCACGCACGGAGAGCAGCGCACGGCCCTGCTTCTTCATGGTGGAGTTGCTGCCGAGCTGCGCTTTAGCAAAGGCTTCGGCAAAGGTACGACCCACGCCCATCACTTCACCGGTAGAGCGCATTTCTGGCCCTAACAATGGGTCAACGCCCGGGAATTTGTTGAACGGCAGCACCACTTCTTTCACCGAGTAGTACGGCGGGATGATTTCTTCCAGGTGGCCCTGCTGCGCCAGTGTCTGACCGACCATCACGCGCGCCGCCACTTTCGCCAGCGGCAGGCCGGTGGCTTTAGAGACGAACGGTACGGTACGCGCCGCACGCGGGTTGACTTCAATCAGATACACTTCATTGTCTTTCACGGCAAACTGGACGTTCATCAGGCCGCGAACCTGCAGTTCGAAGGCCAGTTTCTGCACCTGCTGGCGCATCACATCCTGAATTTCTTTGCTCAGGGTATACGCTGGCAGAGAACATGCAGAGTCACCAGAGTGAACGCCCGCCTGCTCGATGTGCTCCATGATGCCGCCAATCAGCACGCTTTCGCCGTCGCAGATGGCATCCACGTCCACTTCAACCGCATCGTCGAGGAAACGGTCCAGCAGCACTGGCGCATCGTTAGAGACGCTTACGGCGGTCTGGAAGTAGCGACGCAGGTCAGCTTCGTCATACACGATTTCCATCGCACGACCGCCCAGCACGTAGGACGGGCGCACCACCAGTGGGTAGCCAATCTCTTTCGCCTTCTCAACTGCCATATCAATGGTCGACACCGTAGCGTTCGCAGGCTGTTTCAGCTTCAGACGGTCAACCGCCTGCTGGAAACGCTCGCGGTCTTCTGCACGGTCGATAGCATCCGGGCTGGTACCGATAATCGGCACGCCTGCAGCTTCCAGGGCACGCGCCAGTTTCAGCGGAGTCTGGCCACCGTACTGCACGATAACGCCCTTAGGCTTCTCGATGCGCACGATTTCGAGCACGTCTTCAAAGGTCACCGGCTCGAAGTACAGACGGTCGGAGGTATCGTAATCGGTGGAAACCGTTTCCGGGTTACAGTTGACCATGATGGTCTCGTAACCGTCTTCACGCAGCGCCAGCGAGGCGTGTACGCAGCAGTAATCGAATTCGATACCCTGACCGATACGGTTAGGACCGCCGCCGAGGACCATGATTTTATCGCGGTCTACGGACGGATTCGCTTCACACTCGTCTTCATACGTGGAGTACATGTACGCGGTATCGGTGGAGAACTCTGCCGCACAGGTATCCACGCGCTTGTAGACCGGGTGCAGGTTGTACTGTTCACGCAGCTTGCGGATTTCTGACTCGCGAACGCCCGCCAGTTTTGCCAGACGTGCATCGGCGAAACCTTTGCGCTTCAGCGTACGCAGGAAATCAGCGTTCAGGCCGGTAATACCGACTTCCGCCACGTTTTCTTCAAGGCGCACCAGCTCTTCAATCTGTACCAGGAACCAGCGGTCGATGTTGGTCAGGTTGAAGACGCCGTCGACTGACAGGCCCGCACGGAAGGCATCAGCGATGTACCAGATACGCTCAGCGCCCGCGTCTTTCAGCTCGCGGCGAATCTTGGTCAGCGCTTCCGGGTCATCCAGGCTCACTTTCGGGTCGAAACCGGTCGCGCCCACTTCCAGGCCGCGCAGCGCTTTCTGCAAGGATTCCTGCTGAGTGCGGCCAATCGCCATCACTTCGCCGACGGATTTCATCTGCGTGGTCAGGCGGTCGTTAGCACCCACAAATTTCTCGAAGTTAAAGCGAGGAATTTTGGTCACAACGTAATCGATGGACGGTTCGAAGGAAGCCGGGGTACGGCCGCCGGTGATGTCGTTCATCAGCTCGTCGAGGGTGTAACCCACAGCCAGTTTCGCGGCCACTTTGGCAATCGGGAAACCCGTCGCTTTGGACGCCAGCGCGGAAGAGCGGGACACGCGCGGGTTCATTTCGATAACAATCAGACGACCATTTTTCGGGTTCACGGAGAACTGGACGTTAGAGCCGCCGGTTTCCACGCCGATTTCACGCAGCACCGCCATCGAGGCGTTACGCATGATTTGGTATTCTTTGTCGGTCAGGGTCTGCGCCGGGGCCACGGTGATGGAGTCACCGGTGTGGATACCCATCGCATCGAAGTTTTCGATAGAGCAGACGATGATGCAGTTGTCGTTTTTATCACGCACCACTTCCATCTCGTACTCTTTCCAGCCAATCAGCGACTCATCAATCAGCAGCTCTTTGGTTGGGGAAAGATCCAGACCGCGTTCGCAAATCTCTTCGAACTCTTCACGGTTGTACGCGATGCCGCCACCGGTGCCGCCCATGGTGAAGGACGGACGGATGATGCACGGATAACCGACGTCAGCGGCAACCGCCAGCGCTTCTTCCATATTGTGTGCAATACCGGAACGCGCGGTGTCGAGGCCGATTTTCTTCATCGCTACGTCGAAACGACGGCGGTCTTCTGCTTTATCAATCGCGTCAGCCGTTGCGCCAATCATGGTCACGCCGAACTCTTCGAGCACGCCCTGACGTTCCAGCTCCAGCGCACAGTTCAGTGCGGTCTGGCCGCCCATGGTCGGCAGCACCGCATCCGGACGCTCTTTTTCAATAATCTTGCGAACCACTTCCCAGTGAATCGGCTCGATGTAGGTCGCATCGGCCATTTCCGGGTCGGTCATAATCGTCGCCGGGTTGGAGTTCACCAGGATGACACGGTAACCCTCTTCACGCAGCGCTTTACACGCCTGGGCACCGGAGTAGTCGAACTCACAGGCCTGACCGATAACGATCGGGCCAGCGCCAAGGATCAGGATGCTTTTTATGTCTGTACGTTTTGGCATGGTTTTCTTAGCTCCTGATACTTATTTGCTATTAAGAGAGGCGGTCTTACGGTATTGCTCAATAAGTTCGATGAAGTGATCGAACAGCGGCGCGGCATCGTGCGGGCCTGGGCTCGCTTCCGGGTGCCCCTGGAAACTGAACGCGGGCTTATCGGTACGATGAATACCCTGCAAGGTACCGTCGAACAGTGACTTGTGGGTGACGCGCAGGTTGGCAGGCATCGACGCTTCGTCCACCGCAAAACCGTGGTTCTGCGCGGTGATCATCACCGTGTCGTTGTCGATATCTTTCACCGGATGGTTACCGCCATGGTGGCCGAACTTCATCTTGATGGTTTTCGCACCGCTCGCCAGCGCCAGAAGCTGATGGCCGAGGCAGATGCCAAATACCGGAATATCGGTTTCGAGGAATTTCTCAATCGCGGTAATCGCGTAACCACATGGGGCCGGGTCGCCAGGACCGTTGGAGAGGAAAATCCCGTCCGGATTCATTTTCAGCACCTCTTCGGCAGAGGTTTGCGCTGGAACTACCGTCAGGCGGCAGCCGCGGTCAACCAGCATGCGCAGGATGTTGCGCTTCGCGCCGTAGTCGTAGGCCACCACGTGGAACGGCAGTTCTTCTTCTTTCTTCGCTTCTGGCAGCTCACCTGCCAGCGTCCAGCTACCCTGAGTCCAGCTGTAGCTCTCGGCGGTAGTGACTTCTTTCGCCAAATCCATACCATTCAGACCCGGGAAGGCCTGCGCTTTTTCCAGCGCCAGGGTGGCGTCCAGGTGGTCACCGGCAATAATGCAGCCGTTCTGAGCGCCTTTCTCGCGCAGCAGGCGGGTCAGCTTGCGGGTATCAATATCGGCAATCGCCACGATGTTGTGACGTTTCAGGTAAGAAGAGAGGTCTTCGGTGTTGCGGTAGTTGCTGGCAATCAGTGGCAGGTCGCGAATGATGAGGCCTTGAGCGTGTACCTGGGAAGATTCTTCGTCAGCAGCATTGGTGCCGACATTACCGATATGGGGATAAGTGAGAGTGACGATTTGGCGAGAATAGGAAGGATCAGTGAGGATTTCTTGATAACCGGTCATTGAAGTATTGAAAACGACTTCCCCAACCGCCGTGCCCGTTGCCCCTATGGCCCGACCGTGAAACTGGGTTCCGTCTTCCAGAACCAAAAGCGCTGACTTAATCAAAACATCCTCCAGAGAATATTCACTCAGTTTATCTGCATATTAATTCACTCACAATGACGAATCAATGCAAATCTGCTGCCCGCGAAATTCGTGCAAACGGCGGCATTCTGGATATTTACGGGGAGAAAGTCAACGTAAACGAGGGGTTTTTTTATGTCATTTTGCGCCACTGGGGGATATGACGCTGTAAAGCAGGCAAAAAGATCAGCTAATACCCTTTCCGCACACGCTTGTGCACCAGGATAATTGTTAAATCAGCCAGGTGGACGTAAAAAAGTGGACCGGATGGTCAAAATTTACATTCACATAACGAAAAAAGACATGAAAACGTATTGTTTTGAGCCCCACAAGAAGAAATAAAAATGAAGCAGGAAAAATTAAAGGGCAATAAAATATTGCCCTTTGCAATCAACTAATTGTGATTGCCACAACCACATCACGATGGGGTAAACTCATTATAAATTGTTGAGATCAAGCACATCACGCATATCAAAAAGACCGTTAGGCTTCTCTTTCAGCCACAGAGCAGATCGCACTGCGCCATTGGCAAAGGTCATGCGGCTTGAAGCTTTATGCGTGATTTCAACGCGTTCACCAATATCGGCGAACATCGCGGTATGTTCCCCGACGATGTCCCCCGCACGCACGGTCGCAAAACCGATAGTGCCAGGTACACGCTCACCGGTATAGCCTTCACGGCTGTAGACGGCGCACTCTTTCAAATCTTTATCCATGGCATGAGCAATCGCTTCGCCCATCGCCAGTGCTGTGCCTGAAGGCGCATCCACTTTGTGACGATGATGCGCTTCGATGATTTCGATGTCGGTATAATCGCCCATCACCTTCGCAGCCTTTTCCAGCAGTTTCAGCATCACGTTCACGCCGACGCTGAAGTTCGCAGCAAACACAATCGCGATGCTCTCTGCCGCGTCACGGATTGCCTGTTTGCCCGCCTCATCAAAACCGGTGGTGCCGATAACCATGCCTTTACCGTGCTGGCGACAAAAAGCCAGATGATGCAGTGTGCCTTCCGGACGGGTGAAATCGATGAAGACATCGAAATCATCCTTCACTGCATCAAGGCTGCTTTGCACCTTCACGCCCGTCGCACCCACGCCTGCGATTTCACCAGCATCTGCGCCCAGCAGAGAAGAACCCTCACGCTCCAGCGCCGCACCCAGCTTAATGCCTGCCAGCTGTGTCGCCGCCTGAATCAGTTGCCGTCCCATACGGCCGCCCGCGCCTGCAATAGCAACGCGGATGTGTCCATCTTGCATATCTATTCTCTTCGTTAATACAATGTAAATCGTTTTCAGATTAACCAGCGCCTAAGCGCCCTGCCACTAAAAACGGCGATAATTAGAATTTAACGTGAAACTGCAGCCAATATCAGTAAAAGGCATGATCAGTGAAAACCACAGGATTCCCTGACCACCAGCGCCGGGGGCAGAATTATCCGTTTCGGTGGTTCGCTATTGCCCTGAATCCGACTGAATAACAGCTCTCCGGCCTTACGCCCAATCTCTTTCGCAGCAACGGAAACCGTGGTCAGTGCGGGCTGTACCAGCGCCGCCTCGGTAATATCGTCAAAGCCGACCAGTGCAAAATCACGCCCCGGCTCGCGGCCTGCTTTGCGCAGCGCCAGCATGACTCCCAGCGCAACAATATCCTGATAGCATACGGCGGCGGTAATCTGCGGAAATTGACTAAACAGCGCTTCCGCCACCCGCGCACCATCGCTCTGGCTTGCCTGCGAGGCGACGATCCACTCCGGCTTTGGCGCCACGCCATATTCCAGCAGCTTACTGGTAAATCCGCCGATACGCTCGGCGCGAGTCCCCGAATTCAGACTTCCGCCAATAAACGCAATGTTGCGATGGCCCAGTTTCAGCAAATGCGCGGTCGCCATCCGCGAACCGAGAAAGTTATCGGTGCCGACGAAATCAAAATCCGGGTCATCCAGCGGGCGAACCACCATTATCGCCGGGATATTGCGTCGCTTCAGGCCATCAAAGAAAGCCTGCGGCGTGCCTCTCGCCGCGCAAAGCACCATTCCGCAGGCGTTGTTTCGCATTAGCGAATCGACAAACTTCTGCTGCCGCTCTTCCGACTCTTCACTGTTAGCCAGAAACAGCAGCATCTCATGGCGCTCCATTTCATGGCTCAGACCGGCGGTCATCTCACCGTAAAACGGATTGGTGATATCGTGCAACAGCAGCCCAACCTGGTTGCTGCTGCGGTTGCGCAGATTCGCGGCTGTCTGGTTATAAACATAGCCGGACTCATCCAGCGCCAGGAGCACTCTTTCCCGGGTTGCCTGTGAGATACGCCCGCGGTTTCGCAGTACCATCGATACCGTGGCGGTCGACACTCCGGCTTTCGCGGCAACCTGCGCCAGCGTAACAGTGGTCATGATTCCTCCTCGTGTTTCCCACAGATTAATCGAGTAACCTTAATTTTGCATTATTCCCTGTGAGACGCTTCACAACCTGATGGGTAAAAACCACCCGGTGCTGATTTTTGCCGGGTTAATCCCATTAACCACCCTTCCCTCTTTCGGTTAATCGATTAATCTTAATCCATGAACCTTGGGAGAGAAGAATGAAATCGACGACCTACGATAAAACCCCTGAAATCCAGGTTCAGGGTTACGACGAGCATGCCTGGCAGGGCTGGCCTGCATTACTTGCCGCACTTAACGACCCGCTTTCTGACGCAAAAAAAACCGTGCTGGTGATCGACTGCTATCCGGGCGTGCGTCTCGACGAACTGGAGCAGGCGTTGAAAACACAGTTCGCAGGCAGTTGCCTGCTGAACGTCGAAGCCGCTCGCAGAAATGAAGAGGCGCTGCACGCCTTGCTGGCCCGAAATCTGACTGACGATCGCGTTTTTGGTGTGCTTTCCTGCCATCAGCTCATTGAATTTTTTGACCCGCAGCAACTTGCCGCTCTGCGCCAACAGGTGGGGGATGCCAGCGGACTGGTGATTGTCTACGGCCCGGGGGCTGCGCTGGTCCACAACGGCGACGTACTGGTGTATGCCGATTTACCTCGCTGGGAAATTCAGCAGCGGATGCGCAGCGGCGAACTGGGCAACTGGGGCGCGGAAAATAATGATGAAGATATTCTGCGCCGCTATAAGCGGGCCTTTTTTATCGAATGGCGGGTGTTCGATCGCCATAAAACGCCTTTATTACAACGCGCCGATTTCCTGCTGGATACCACCGTGGCGGACAATCCCGCGATGGTCAGTGGTGATGCGCTCCGCGCCGGTCTGGCGCACACCGTCCAACGCCCGTTTCGCGTTGTGCCGTTTTTTGATCCCGGCGTCTGGGGCGGCCAGTGGATGAAAAAGCAGTTCGATCTCGATCCCTCGAAACCAAACTACGCCTGGTGTTTTGACTGCGTGCCCGAGGAAAACAGCCTGTTGCTACGGTTTGGCGACGTGCGGATCGAGATCCCTTCTCTGGATGTGGTGCTGATTCACCCGCGCGAATTACTGGGCGAAAAAGTCCATGCGCGTTTTGGGGCCGAGTTTCCGATTCGCTTCGATTTTCTCGACACCATCGGCGGGCAGAACCTCAGTTTCCAGGTGCATCCGCTGACCGAATATATCCAGCAGCAGTTCGGCATGCACTACACCCAGGATGAGAGTTACTACATTCTGGATGCAGAGCCAGATGCGGTGGTGTATCTCGGTACGAAAACCGGAACCGATCCGCAGGCGATGCTGGACAATTTACATCAGGCTGCACAAGGCCAAACCAACTTTGACGATGCGCGTTTCGTCAATCAGATCCCAGCACGCAAGCACGATCATTTCCTGATCCCGTCAGGCACCGTCCACTGTTCCGGTTCGGGCGCGATGGTGCTGGAGATAAGCGCTACGCCGTATATTTTCACCTTCAAGCTCTGGGACTGGGGTCGGCTGGGAATGGACGGCCTGCCAAGACCGGTGCATCTCGAACACGGTGAAAAGGTGATCGACTGGCAGCGCGATACCCCGTGGGTGCATGAACATCTGGTGAACTGCATTGAGCCAATGGGTGAAGGTGACGGCTGGCGCGAGGAGCGCACCGGGCTGCACGAACGTGAATTTATTGAAACCCGCCGCCACTGGTTCACGAAACCGGTCACGCACCATACCCTGGGCGGCGTAAACGTGCTGAACCTGGTCGCCGGGGACGAAGCGCGCGTCGATAGCCCGACAGGCGCATTTGAGCCCTTCGTGGTGCACTACGCCGAAACCTTTATTGTGCCCGCCAGTGTGGGTGAATACCGCATCACACCGTGGGGCAAAGGCGTCGGCCAACAGCTGGCGACCATGAAAGCCTGGGTCAGGGGGTAAAAATGATAAACGTGATTGTTGCTTCTCATGGCCCGCTGGCGAACGCACTGCTGGACAGCGCGACGCTAGTGTACGGCGAGCTGCCGTATATCTTTCCCGTCTCGCTCAACGAAACCGCCGGAATAGACGGTTTCAGAGACGATTTCGCCACCGCCCTGGTGAAGGCCCAATACAACGCAGACGGCGTACTGGTGCTGTGCGATATGCAAAGCGGCACGCCGTGGAACATCGCCTGCCAGCACGCCTTTTCGCCCACCACGACGCCACCAATGTCGGTTCTGGCAGGGGTAAATTTGCCGATGCTGCTGCAAACCGACGACATCCATCTCCTGACCGACGTTCATGCCGCCGCAGCACAGCTGCTGGCATTAACGCAGCCCACGCTGGTCATCGCGGTACCGGTCGCGTTCACCCAATCTGATGATTTTTAACGAGGTGTTCTATGAGTCTTTCTTTCGTACGTATTGATGACCGCGTCATTCATGGGCAGCTCGTCACACGCTGGGCCAAAGAGCTGCCCTGTGACGGTATCGTAGCAATTGACGATGCCGTTGCGGCCGACCCGCTGCTCTCGTCGGTAATGAAAGGCGCGGTGTCTGACACCAAAGTCTGGCTGTTTGATACCGCCACCGCCATTGAAAAGCTGCCCAAAGTCATTGCCAGCGAGAAGCGCTATTTCGTGATTGGCAAATCTCCGCTCACGCTGCAACGCATTGAGCAGGCCGGGATCAGCCTGAAAAACAGCAATGGAAAAATCAACGTCGGGCCGATGAGCGCACGCGCCAATACCACCACCATCGGTCCGAATCAGTCGGTGACCGCCGAGGAAGCTGCCGCGTTTGAGTGGCTCTGCGCTCAGGGCCATCACGTCGAGTTTCGCCTGGTGCCCGATGCCAGCTGTTACAGCTGGCAGGACGCGCGTCAGAAACTGAAATAAGGAGCTGAAAAATGGTATTCGAAGCCACACTGATTGGCCTGCTCTGTTACCTCGGCGCGCTCAGCAGCCCCTGGCTGTTTGGCCTGACCGGCGGCTGGTATCTCCTGTCCCGCCCTTTAGTCTCCGGGATGTTGGTCGGTCTGATCCTCGGTGATGTGAAAACCGGAATAATGATAGGCGTCGCGGTGCAGGCGGTGTATATCGCGATGGTCACGCCGGGCGGTTCGATGCCTGCGGATCTGAACTTTGTCGCGTATCCCGCTATCGCGTTGGGGATCCTCTCCGGCAAAGGTCCGGAAGTCGCCGTAGCTCTGGCCGCCACTATCGGTATCGCGGGCACCATTTTGTTCAACACGATGATGGTTCTCAACTCCTTCTGGAACCACCGCGCCGATTCCGCCCTTGAGCGCGGCGACGAGCGCGGCATTTATCTCAACAGCGCCATCTGGCCCCAGGCCACAAACTTTGTGCTGCGCTTCGTGCCAACGTTTATTGCCGTTTACTTCGGTGCGCAGTACATCAGCGGTTTTATGGACAGCCTGCCGGCGATTGTGATTTCCACCATGAGCGTACTGGGTGGCATTTTACCGGCGGTCGGTATCGCTATCCTGCTGAAACAAATCATTAAAAACTACACCATGATTATCTATTTCCTCGTCGGCTTTATCTGCATTGTGTTCCTGAAACTGAACATGGTGGCCCTGGTGATTGTTGGCGCGCTGCTGGCGCTTATCCACTACAACTACAAGCCAGAAGCGCCGCAGACTGCCGCCGCGAAGTCGACTGTCGATGATGAGGATGAATTCTGATGGAAGAACGTAAACTGACCCGCACCGATCTGCGCCGCTGCTGGCGCGCGTGGATGATGCATAATCTGTCTTCAATGAGCTTCGAGCGTCTGGAATCGTTCGGTTTCTGCCTGAGCATGCTGCCGGTGGCGAAAAAGCTTTACCCGAATGCCGCACAGCGCACCGAAATGCTGCGTCGCCACGCTTCGTTCTACAATACGGAACCGCAGATTGGCGCGATCGTTAACGGCATGGCGCTGGGCCTGGAGGAGAAAAAAGCGAACGGTGAGCCGATCGATGGGGAAACCATTAACACCCTGAAAGTCGGGCTGATGGGGCCGATCGCCGGGATCGGCGATTCGATGATCCCAGGTATGCTGATCCCGATTCTGTTGAGTATCGGGATGGCACTGGCGGCAGGCGGCAATATTCTTGGCCCGCTGTTTTACACCGTCGCGTGGCTGGCGATCATTGTGCCCGGATCGTGGTTCCTGTTTTTGAAGGGCTACCAGATGGGCTCCGGTTCGGTTGAAATGCTGGTCAGCAGCAAATCGACCCGCCTGCGTGAAGCGCTGTCACTGCTCGGGGTGTTTGTGATGGGCGGCGTGGCGGCCAGCTACGTTAAGCTCGGTTCAGGTCTGGAGTTCGTGACCAAAGACGGGGTGAACATTCATCTGCAACAGATGCTGGACGGGATTTTCCCGCAGCTGCTGCCGCTGATTGTGGTACTCGGCACCTGGTATCTGATGGCCAAGCGCGGCGTATCACCGGTCAAAGCGATGCTCCTGCTGCTGGTGCTGGCGGCGGTCGGTGTTGCGACAGGGGTGTTTGCCTAAAACGCCCGGCAACACTGTGTTTGCCGGGCCTGGATTACTCGATAGGCCCGGTAAGCGTAGCGCCACCGGGATATTGTCATGGATGAAAGTTCTGCCACAGCGTGGCGGTTTTGTCCGGACGTGAGATGAACTGGAAGCGTGCGGGATCGTCGATAAACTGCTGATAAATCGGGGCGTCGGTAAGACCAAATTCCCGATATGCGCGCGGCGGGATCACCTGCAAGCGGGCGGGCGCATAGCGAGAATTATGCTGCCAGATAATCTGTTTATCCTGTAACAACGGATACCATGCCAGCCCCTTATGCGCCCGCACCGCATCATATTCAAAGCCATATTCCCTGTCACACCAGGCACCAAAAGTCAGCGGCTGATCCGGATCGGCGGAGATGGTGGCATGCCCCCAGCCCGGCGGCACCAGCACTTTTTCGCCAGGCCCGGCAATCACCGCAAAGCAGCGTCCCGGATCGTCAGCCACAAACTCCTGCATATAAATAATCGCTTTGCCCTGCCAGATTTCATACAGCTCCGGCGGCGACCAGCCGCTGTGCTGGCTGATGCGATGAATATGCCCCTGGCTGCGAACAGGTTCCTCCCCTAGTTTTCCGGCCGCATAGGTAACAACGCCAAACAGCAGCATGCGCTTTTTCAGCTCTTCACGATCCTGAAGTCGGGCGACATCCATGGCTATCGCATACACTTCTTCCGGCCCGGCGCACGTCGGATCCCGCAGCGAAGGCTGAATTTGCGCCAGGGTTCGGATCTCCGGCATCGGCCCAGTGACATCGTCGCCGTAGGTAAAACCCATCGGCTGGCGCTGGATAGTCATATCCAGGCCAAAACGTACCGCGCGGTCAGCCATTCTGCACCTCTTTCGCCATCAGCTTCAGCGTGTCAGCCGTTACCCGCAGAGCAAAACCGCCGCTCAGTGCGGTGTAATCATGCCCGGCGACGCTGGGCCATACGGCCAGCGCCGAAAGCATATCGCTGCCGATATTGATCAGTCGATGCGCCGTGAAACCGGCGATGTGATGCACGGAACCTGGCCTGACCGGCTCCAGCCGGGTTTGTCCTTGCGCGTCCTGCAGCAGCAGCAGCCCTTCGCCACGCAGGCCAAAATAGATTTCGCCCTGCTCGCGGCGGGCATGGAAATGACCCCGGGTCATGAAGAACTCATTGCCGACGCGGCCTGGGTTGAGATGGGTCACGCCGGTATACAGCTCGCCCTCCCCCGAGGGGGTATCAAACATGTCAACACGATAGACGGCGAGCGTAGGGTCACAGCAACGCCATGCGTCATCGTCGGCAAAGACGTTATTTAAATCACCGAGGTGAGTCGTTTTTTGGATGAGCGGCGCGCCAGAAAGGGCACCACTAGCCCATGCCACCTGCGGCGGCATCGTTATTGAAGGATTCATCAGTTTCTCCGGCCCGAGGAGAACAACGGAATAAGATTAGCAGATTAATCGATTAACCGACTGTGAGATGGCTCACTTTGCCGCAGGATCACGCCAGGGTATAGCTGACCACCATCTGACCTTTTTTGAGCTTCAGTTGGGTTATTACCACTTCACCGAGCGCTGACAGGCTGGCAACGTGAGTGCCGCCGCACGGATATGCAGGCAGTTCGCCGAATCCGACCTGGCGTAAGCCCTCTTCAATGGAAAGGCGCCGTGGCAGATTCTCTGATACCCAGCCGTCAATTTTTGCCTGTAATGTGCTGGCTTCCGGTAGCGCGGAATTCTCTCTGGCCACAAACGTAATCCGCCCTTCTCCCGGCCAGTGATGCGCTTTGATCGGCTGCCAGCCAAGTTGTTCGCCTGCCTGACCAATCATATGTCCGGCAGAATGCAGCCGGGAATGCAGTAACCGCGCCGCCGCATCCACCTCAATCGACACCTCGCCAGGCAACAGCGGCTGCGACAATAAATGTACAACGTGGTCGCCGCGCGTCATTACGCTTTCGACCGCCACGCCCGCAATCCAGCCGCTGTCTGCGAGCTGGCCGCCCCCCTGTGGATGAAACAACGTTCGGTCAAGCTCCACGGCGTAGCGCCCTTCCGCGTCGGGTTCACAACGCAGTATTTGTGCCCGCCCTTCGGTGGCGTCGCTGGTGTAATAAAGGCGTTCTGTCATGGTTATTCTCCTCTGGTTGTGGACAGTATATTGATATCATCCGTGACGATAATTCCATTCATTCTCAATGCACCTTTGCGCAGCAGGCACAAATGAATCTGAGCTTACTTCCCGATCTCGCGCTGTTCGTCCAGGTTGTCGACCAGGGCAGTTTCTCCGCCGTAGCCCGAAAATCCGGGGCGACGCCTTCAGCCATTAGTCGCAGCGTTTCGCGACTGGAACACGAAATTGGCAGCAAATTGCTGCACCGGACAACGCGAAAACTGCGTCTGAGCGACAGCGGAAAGACGGTTTATCAACATGCGCAGCAGATGCTGGAGGCCGCGCGCCAGGCAATGGACAGCGCCAACCGTGAGCAGGCCATCGCGCAGGGAAAACTGACGCTCAGCGTGCCGAAAGCCGTCGGGCGGTTTGTGATCCATCCTCTGATGATGGAATTTTTGACGCGCTATCCACAGGTGGACGTTTGTCTGCGGCTGGAGGACAGATATCTGGATTTCATTGATGACGGGATCGATCTGGCGCTGCGCATTACCGATTCCCCGTCTCCCGGGCTGCACGGTAAGCCGCTGATGCCGGTCACGCATATCATCTGTGCAACACCCACCTGGTTACAGCACCACGGCACGCCCAAAACACCTCAGGAACTGGCCGCGCATAGCTGTATTAGTCTCGGCGAGATGCCTGCAGACGCCCGCTGGAAATTTCGGCGCGAGGGAAAAACAGAGACCATTCAGACTCAGGGCCGCTATGCCGCCAACCATACCGCGGTGCGTCTGGATGCCGTCAAACAGCATCTGGGAATTGGCAGCCTGCCGCTGTTTACCGCCCGAGAAGCGCTGGAAAACGGGGAGATTGTGCAGGTACTGCCTGAATGGGAATTTATCAGCCGCTATTCCGGCCAGCTTTGGCTGCTGTGGTCGGGCAATAAACACATGCCCGCCAGAATGCGGGCGATGATTGATTATCTCAGCGAGAAGATGTAGCTGCGCTTACGGTGCCAGCGCGATCACTTCTGCCACCCACTGACGGAAACCGTCGACGTCCAGGTCCAGTGCTACCTGCGCGTTCGCAGGTTGTCCTAACCGGCCTTCGATATCGACCACCGTGGTGCCGGCAGTCCAGGTCCCCTGGGTTTCGACCGTCACAAAACATGGCTTGAGGGTGAATAACGCCGGGCGTACCAGCCAGGCGATGGCGCAGAGGTCATGCATCCGCAGGCCGCTACCCATGCTGCCGCTGCGATAGTGACTGAACAGCGAATACAGCATTTTCCCGGTCTGGTTCACTTCAGGCAGCGTCGCCAGATATTCCGGGGTTAACAATGCCTGATTGGTGACATCCAGGCCGCACATCACAATCTCAATCCCGCTCTGGAACACGCGCTCAGCGGCTTCCGGGTCGATGGCAATATTGAATTCTGCATTCGGCGTGAAGTTACCGCGTCCGGCCGAACCGCCCATAATCACCAACCGGCGGATATTGAACTTACATTCCGGATAGTGCGTCAGCAGAAGGGCAATGTTGGTCAGCGGGCCAATCGCCACCAGCGTCAACGGCTCCGGGGCGCTCATCAGCGCATCACGGATAGCAATGAAAGCGGGTTTCGCCAGCGGCTGACGCTGGTGATCGACAAAGTCGTAGCCTTCCATTCCGGATTCGCCATGCACATAGGCGGCATCGCGCAGCGGGCGTAATAACGGCGTGGCTGCGCCCTGGGCGACCGGCACATCAGCCTGCCAAAAATGCAGCAATTGCAGAGCATTACGTGTTGTTTTCTCTACGGAGACATTCCCGGCGACGGTGGTTATCAGCTGGAGTTTGAGTTCAGGGGCAAACAGCGCGGCGGCAATGGCGGCAGCGTCGTCGATGCCAGGGTCGGTGTCGAGAATAAAAGATAAGGGCATGATTCCTCCATAAAAAAGCCAGGTGTTAGCCTGGCATTTTTATACTCGTCATACTTCAAGCTGCATGTCCGTTAGCTTCAACTCGAATTATGTAGAGTATATCGACGTAGAAAAAAGCTTACTCCACTTCGCGGATGTCGAGTCGAAGCTCTTTCGGCACTTCGAAGACGATGTTTTCTTCGCGGCCTTCAAGCGGGATGGCATCGCCGCCGCCGAGTTCCTGCAGGCGTGAAATCACATTCTGCACCAGAATGTCCGGCGCTGAGGCTCCGGCGGTGACGCCGACGCAACCCGCGGTTTTCACCCACTCTTCCTGGATATCGGTGGAATCATCAATCAGGAATGCCGCTTTGCCCATACGTTGAGCAAGCTCAGCCAGGCGATTGGAGTTGGAGGAGTTTTTCGAACCCACCACCAGCACCACGTCCGCACGCTGTGCGAGGTCACGCACAGCTTCCTGACGGTTGGTTGTCGCGTAGCAAATGTCGTCCTTACGCGGCCCGACGATTTTCGGGAAACGTTGGCGCAGGGCATCAATCACGTCTGACGTATCGTCTACGGAGAGCGTGGTCTGGGTCATGAATGACAGACGGGCTTCGTTCTTAACGTTCAGCGTCCAGACGTCTTCCGGCGATTCGACCAGATACATGCCTCCGGCCGGATTGCTGTACTGACCCATGGTGCCTTCAACTTCCGGGTGACCGGCGTGACCAATCAGAATCGACTCTTCGCCACGACGGCTGGCGCGGGCGACTTCCATGTGTACTTTGGTCACCAGCGGACAGGTAGCGTCAAAGACCGTCAGGTCACGGCTTTTGGCTTCATTGCGTACCGCCTGAGAAACGCCGTGCGCGGAGAAAATCAGGATCGTGCCGTCCGGCACTTCGCTGATTTGCTCGATGAAGATAGCGCCGCGCTGACGCAGGCTGTCGACCACGTAGCGGTTGTGCACCACTTCATGGCGGACGTAAATCGGCGCGCCGAAGATCTCCAGCGCGTTTTCAACAATGCTGATAGCGCGGTCTACACCGGCGCAGAAACCGCGCGGGTTGGCCAACAGGATCTGCATTTTATGCCTCCAGTGCCGGGTCTATCTCCAGCACTTCAATATCAAAATGAACGGTACGCCCCGCCAGCGGGTGGTTGAAATCGACGGTTACCGAGTCGCCGTTAACTTCACGAATAACCCCGGGCATTTCGCTGCCATCCATTGCGGTAAAGAGCATGATCGCACCAATATCTGGCTCGCCTGCATCTAAAAACTCACGACGCGAGAAGTACTGAACCAGATCCGGGCTCGGCACGCCAAAGGCCGCGTCAGGCTCGAGGGAAAAGGTGGTCTTATCACCCTCTTTCAAGCCCAGCAGATGTTGCTCCAGCCCTTCTGACAGCGAGGCATCACCTAAACGAAACAGCGCAGGTTTGCCGTTGTTACGGGTGGATTCCGCCGTGGAGCCATCTTCAAGTTTCAGCGTGAAGTGCACCAGCACCGCACTATTGCTCTGTACAGATTTAGACATGCAGATTTGCTCGCTAATGTTGGCCCGGTGGCGCTGCGCTGACCGGGCCTACGGATTTCGTAGGCCGGGCAAGCGTTAGCGCCGCCCGGCGTTTTGGTTATGCCTGTTTCTTCGCCGCCGCGTTAGGCAAGAAACCTTCCAGCACGACCAACGCCGCGCCGATACAAATTGCGGAATCGGCAAGGTTGAAGGTCGCGAAGTGCCAGTTGCCGACGTAGAAGTCGATCATGTCGACCACGAAACCGTGCCACAACCGGTCAAACAGGTTACCCAGCGCGCCGCCAATAATCAGTGCATAGGCGATGTTATTCAGCTTCTGGGTGGCTTTCGAGCGGTACATCAGTACCGCCAAAATCACACAGATCCCGATGGCGATGCCAGCAAAGAACCAACGCTGCCAGCCACCGCTGTCGGCGAGGAAGCTAAACGCCGCGCCATAATTGCGCGCGTAGTGCAGGTTCAGAGACGGGAACAGCGAGACCGTTTCCCCCAGCATGAAATGCTGGAGGATCAGGAATTTGCTGCCAAGATCGATAATCAGCACCACCACGACCAGCCACAGCCAGCGCAGGCCGCTTTTACAGAGTGATTGACTCATCAGGCAAACTTACGTTTTTCGCCGGCACCGGCGATGTTGCTGACACAGCGGCCGCAAATCTCTGCGTGTTCCGCCACCTGACCGACATCGGTGGTGTAATGCCAGCAACGCGGGCACTTATCACCGTCGGCTTTCTGCAACGCCACTTTCAGGCCTTTCAGCAACTCGCTCTGCTGCGCTTCGGAAGTTGCCGCAGCATAATCCGCAACGGAAGCCCCGGAGGTCAACAGGACAAATCGCAATTCATCGCCCAGCGCTGTCAATTTCGCCGCCAGTTCTGGCTCGGCATACAGCGTGACCGCCGCTTCCAGAGAACCGCCCACTTTCTTATCGGCACGCGCCTGCTCGATGACTTTGTTCACTTCGCTGCGCACTTTCAGCAGTTCGTCCCAGAAGCCATCGTTCATCGCTTCGGTTTCCGCCAGGCCAAACAGGCCGGTATACCACTCGCCGGTGAAGACGTACTTCTCGCGCGAGCCTGGCAGGTAGCCCCAGATTTCATCTGCGGTGAAGGACATGATAGGTGCCATCCAACGAACCAGTGCTTCCGCGATGTGATACAGCGCGGTCTGGCAGCTGCGACGTGCAACGCTGTCTGGTTTCGCGGTGTACTGACGATCTTTGATGATGTCGAGATAGAACGAACCCATTTCGATAGAGCAGAAGCGCATCAGGCGCTGCACCACTTCGTGGAAATCGTAAGACTCATATGCTTTCAGGATGTCTTCCTGTGCGGCCTGCGCACAGCCCACCGCCCAGCGATCCAGTACCACCATCTCTTCCGGTTTCACCATGTCTTTTACCGGATCGAAACCGTTGAGGTTTGCCAGCAGGAAGCGCGCGGTGTTACGGATACGACGATAGCTGTCGGCAGCACGTTTGAGGATCTCATCGGAGACCGCCATTTCGCCGGTGTAGTCGGTGGAAGCCACCCACAGACGCAGGATATCCGCGCCCAGTTTGTTCATGACGTCCTGCGGCGATACGGTGTTTCCGATCGACTTGGACATTTTGCGGCCCTGACCATCAACGGTGAAACCGTGGGTCAGTACCTGACGGTAAGGCGCTTTGCCTTTCATCGCCGTGGAAATCATCAGGGAAGACATGAACCAGCCGCGATGCTGGTCAGAACCTTCCAGATACATATCCGCCGCGTGACCGTAGAACTCCGGACGCACGTCAACCACGGACGAGTGGGTAGAACCGGAATCGAACCACACGTCGAGGGTGTCTGGCACTTTCTCGTAGGTGTCAGCGTCGTCGCCCATGATGTCGCGCGGGTCAAGATCCCACCATGCCTGAATGCCGTCCTGCTCAACGCGTTTCGCCACGTCTTCCATCAGCTCAAGCGTGCGCGGGTGCAGTTCCTGCGTCTCTTTATGCACGAACAGGGACATTGGCACGCCCCACGTACGCTGACGGGAGATACACCAGTCAGGACGGTTAGCGACCATTGATTCGATACGCGCCTGGCCCCAGTCCGGGATCCACTGCACGTCTTTGATCTCTTTCAGCGACTGCTCACGCAGGCCTTTCTGATCCATGCTGATGAACCACTGTGGGGTCGCACGGAAGATGATCGGCGTTTTGTGACGCCAGCAGCACGGATAGCTGTGAACCAGTTTCTCAACGTGCAGCAGCGCACCGCTTTCACGCAGCATGTTGACGATAACGTCGTTAGCTTTGAAAACGTTCACACCGTCCAGGGTCGGGTAAGTACCCGCCACATACGCGCCATCTGGTCCAACCGGGTTGGCGATTTCCAGACCGTATTTCTGGCTGATGGTGTAGTCGTCCGGGCCATGGCCACCGGCAGTGTGTACCGCACCGGTACCCGCGTCCAGTGTGACGTGATCGCCGAGGATTGCCGGGACGTCGAAATCGAGGAATGGATGCTTGAAGCGCATCAGTTCCAGCTCACCGCCCTTCACGGTGCCGAGCACGGTGAATTCGGTGATGTTCGCGCGTTTCAGTACGCTTTCAACCAGGTCTTTCGCGAGGATGATTGCCTGGCCTTCTACCTGCACCAGCGCATATTCAAACTCTGCTGACAGAGAGATGGCGCGGTCGGCTGGCAGCGTCCATGGCGTGGTGGTCCAGATAACCAGAGAAATTGGGCCATTCACGGATGCCACGCCAAATTTCGCCTTCACCGCATCCTGGGAGACGGCGTTGAACGCCACGTCAATCGACGGAGAGGTTTTGTCGTAGTATTCAACTTCCGCTTCAGCCAGCGCAGAACGGCAGTCTACGCACCAGTGCACAGGCTTAGCGCCTTTATGCAGGTGGCCGTTGCCGATGATTTTGCCCAGCGCACGGATGATGTTGGCTTCGGTGTTGAAATCCATGGTCAGGTACGGACGAGACCAGTCGCCCAGCACGCCCAGACGGATGAAGTCTTCACGCTGTCCGTTAACCTGCGTGGCCGCATATTCACGGCATTTCGCGCGGAATTCTGCCGCGGTGAATTTCTCACCTGGCTTACCGAATTCCTGCTCAACTTTCAGTTCGATTGGCAGGCCGTGGCAGTCCCAACCCGGCACATACGGCGAGTCAAAGCCCGTCAGGCCTTTGGACTTAACGATAATGTCTTTCAGAATCTTGTTGACGGAGTGACCAATATGAATGCTGCCATTCGCATAAGGAGGGCCATCATGCAGAATGAACGTCTTTTTGCCTTTTTTCGCTGCACGGATGACGCCGTAAAGGTCATCATCGGTCCAACGGGCCAGCATTCCCGGTTCGCGTTTGGCGAGGTCGCCACGCATCGGGAACCCTGTTTCCGGCAAATTCAGGGTTGATTTATAGTCACTCATCAGATTCTCGTTTCCGTATATTTACGTTGGCATTACGCCGGGTTTGATAGCCCGAACAACTCGCGAGCCGTTAATTCATCACGCGCGATTTGCGCTTTTAATTCGTCCAGCGATGAAAATCGCTGCTCGTTGCGTATTTTTTTACGCAGTATGACGTCTATATGGCGACCATAGAGGTCCATTACAACGTCTAACAGATGTACTTCCAGCTGCTGGCGCACGCCAGCCACCGTTGGGCGGGTGCCGATATTGGCCACGCCGGGTAATAGCTTATCGCCCAGCCCCGCCACTTCCACCGCATACACCCCTTTAACCGGGGAAACCTGACGACGCAGCGGTATATTCGCCGTCGGGAAACCAATGGTACGCCCGAGTTCATCACCGTGAACCACGCGCCCAGAAATGCTGAAAGGATGGCCCAGCAGCGTTTGTGCAAGCTCGAGGTCATCCTCAGCCAGTGCCTGACGCACCGCGGTGCTGCTGATGCGCAGGCCGCCTTCACAAAACGTTTGGGTGCTGGTGACGTCGAAACCGAATTCCGCGCCAGCCTTCTGTAATAACAAGAAATCCCCTTCGCGACCAGCGCCGAAGCGGAAATCATCACCGACCGCCAGATACCGTACGCCAAGGCGTTGCACCAGCAGCTCGCTGATAAACTCCTGCGCCGTCAGGGCCGCGAAACGGCGGTCAAAGCGGACGCAAAGAACGTAGTCCACGCCGCTTTCGGCCAGATAACGGACCTTATCGCGCAAACGCGTCAGACGCGCCGGGGCTTTATCCGTCGCGAAAAGCTCCAGCGGCTGCGGCTCAAAAATCACCACCACAACTGGCAGGCCACGCTCGCGTCCTTCTGCACGCAAACGCTCTAATAGCGCCTGATGCCCACGGTGCACGCCGTCGAAATTGCCAATGGTTAACACGCACCCATGCGGTGCCTGACCTTGATTATGTATGCCGCGTATCAGCTTCATGTCTGGCTCAATACAGTGAAAATCGTGAAAGTATACCTTGTAGAGCAGGCGACGTTAACCGGCGATTGCACCTCGTTTACGAAAGATGCAACGATTTCATCCACCTTGATGTAAACACCACTCAAATCTGGCGCCACTGGCGATTTTTATCGCAGAAAGGCTGTATTCGGTGGGCGCAAGCTGGTAGAATCCTGCGCCATCACTACGTAACCAAGCGTTGTATTACTAACGGCGCTTATTTGCACAAATCCATTGACAAAAGAAGGCTAAGAGGGCATATTCCTCGGCCTTTGAATTGTCTATATAGATCATATTTGGGAGTTGGACCTTGGCTAATATCAAATCAGCTAAGAAGCGTGCCGTTCAGTCTGAAAAGGCCCGCAAGCACAACGCTAGCCGTCGTTCTATGATGCGTACTTTCATCAAGAAAGTATACGCAGCTGTAGAAGCAGGCGATAAAGCTGCTGCACAGAAAGCATTTAACGAAATGCAACCAATCGTGGACCGTCAGGCTGCTAAAGGTCTGATCCACAAAAACAAAGCTGCGCGTCATAAAGCCAACCTGGCTGCGCAGATCAGCAAACTGGCTTAATCGCCCGCTCGCTGAGTCTTTGTAGAAGAAAAACCCGCCTCGGCGGGTTTTTTTATATCTGCGTTTTGCCTAACGCGGCAACGCAAAAAGCGCGGAATAATCACGATTACAAATACGCTGCACCGCCGGGTGTTGGATCATGCGTTCGGCAAAGATCGCGTGATACTCCTCCATGACGTTTTCCACTCGCCCGATTTCAACGATGTTGTCATCGGCATATAAATCGTGCGCGTAGAGCGTCGGGGCGACGAAAATCGCATTATGTGCAGCACCAAAGGCTTTCATCAGCGCCGCGTCGTCAAATTCACCCAGCACTTCCACTTTCAGCCCCTGCGTGTTAATCCAGTTCAGTAGCTTGCGTCCGAGCATCGAACGACGCCCTGGGATCAACAACCGACGTTCCTCCAGACAAGCCGGGAACGGTTTTTCCGGCAGCGGATTCATACACCAAAAGCTGACGCTGCATTCGCCGATTTTCACCGAGAACAACCCTTCCTGCTGCGTCGAATCAATCGGGCAATCGGAAATAATCATGTCCAGCTTGTGCTGACTGAGCTGCTCCAGCAGCATCTCGTGCGTCGACTCATAGCAGCGCAGATGAATTTGCTCATCCTCAACCACCGCCGCATCCAGCACGCCGCTGACCAGCCGTTTCGACAGCGCATCCGCCACGCCGACGTCGAACAACAGGTTCGACTCTTTGCGGTAGTTGATGATGTCGAGCATCTCCTGGCTCAGAGTAAACATTTTATCGGCGTAGCGAAAAACCAGCTCGCCCAGTTCACTCGGCTCGAGTCCCCTGCCCTTACGTTTAAACAGTTTTCCCTGCAGACGCTCTTCCAGCGCTTTAATCTGTCCGGTGATGGTCTGCGGCGTCAGGTACAGCGCTTCCGCTGCGCCCACCACTGAGCCTTCTTTGTAGACATGCCAGAAGTAGTACAGGTGGTTGTAGTTAATGTGCGACATGTTTTCGCTCCCTGATGAATGTCAAAAAGAGAGCCACTCAGGGCTCTCTTGTGATGTGATGTCAGGCGGTCTGGCCCTGCTCTGAGGATGTGCGCATTCTGAGTAAGGTATAACCGACCACGGCCGACAGCACCGAACCAATCAGAATGCCGAGCTTCGCCCAGTTAATCAGTGCCGGGTCAACGTCCCCGAAGGCCAGCGATGCAATGAATATCGACATGGTGAAGCCGATACCGCACAGCACGCCGACCGCCATAATTTGCTTCCAGGTGGTGCCCGCAGGGAGCGTCGCCCATTTCATTTTCAGCGCCAGCCAGCAGAACAGGCTAATACCCAACGGCTTACCAATAAACAGACCGGCAATGATGCCCAGCGGCAGCAGCGAGGTCAGCCCTTCAATCGTCACGCCCTGCAACGAAACACCGGCGTTGGCAAACGCAAACAACGGCAGGATCAGGTACGCGACCCACGGATGTAGCACGTGCTCAAGCTCCACCGCCGGGGATTTGCCATTCTGCTCTTTCAGCGGAATGAAGAAACCGACAATTACCCCCGCCAGAGTGGCATGCACACCTGATTTCAGTACCGCCGTCCACAAGATAACCCCCACCAGAATATAAATTCCGGTACGGCGTACGCCCGTCAAATTCAGAATTGCCAGCGCCGCAATGGCCGCCGCAGCCACGCCCAGCGACAGTAGCGAGAGGTCGCTGGTATAAAACAGCGCGATAATGACGATAGCGCCCAAGTCATCAATGATCGCCAGCGCCATCAGGAAAATTTTCAGCGACGCCGGAACACGGCTGCCGAGCAGCGCCAGCACACCGAGTGCAAAGGCGATATCGGTCGCAGCCGGAATAGCCCAGCCTTCACGTGTAATCGGGTCCTGGAAGTTAAAAGCAAGGTATACCAGCGCCGGGACCACCATGCCACCCAGAGCCGCAATCACCGGGAAAATCGCCTGTCGACGGCTGGCCAGCGAGCCGACAATCAGCTCACGTTTGACCTCAAGGCCAATGAGCAGGAAGAACACCGCCATCAGCGCGTCGTTAATCCACAGCAGCATATTCTTGTTGATTTCCAGCGCGCCGACTTTGAGCTGCACCGGCGTGGCAAGAAATGCCTCGTAAAGGTGGCTGGTCGCTCCGGAGTTGGCGAGGATCATCGCCAGCGCGGCGGCGATAATCAGGATCACGCCCCCGGACGCCTCACTGTTAAAGAATTTTTTTAGCTGTTTCATCGTTCCACTCTGACCGTTGTTATCCATTAATAGAAACTATAGTAGGCGATCCAATAACTCGTTAAAAGCAGATTATATGTGGGTAAATGCTCGTTTTTTACGATCTATTTTCAGGTGGTGCGGTTACGCTGGCTTACAGTGCGTCCGGGCCTCTTAGATTAGCCCTGGCAGGTCAATGATAGGATATTTCGGCAAACTTTCCCCGGCCGCCAAGGGATACACACGTCCATGCGCTGACATTCAGGCATAAAAAAACCGGCGCAGTTACTACCTGCACCGGTTTTTACAGCGTCGCGCTAAGGATTAGCGAGTCAAATCATCAAAGAATTTTTTCACGCCGTCGAAGAAGTTTTTGGAACGCGGGCTGTTTTGCTCACCCGTTGGGCCACCAAAACTTTCCTGCAGATCTTTAAGCAACTGCTTCTGTTTGTCGTTCAGGCTGACCGGGGTTTCTACCACCACGCGGCACAGCAAGTCGCCCTGAGCGCCACCGCGAACGGACTTCACGCCTTTACCGCGCATGCGGAACAGCTTGCCGGTCTGAGTTTCGCCAGGCACTTTCAGGTTCACACGACCGTCGAGGGTCGGAACTTCGATTTCACCGCCGAGCGCCGCCATCGCAAAGTTGATAGGCACTTCGCAGTACAGGTTATTACCTTCGCGTTCAAAGATTGGGTGTTGTTTCACCTGAACCTGAACGTACAGATCGCCTGCTGGTGCGCCGTGCTCACCCGCTTCGCCTTCGCCTGTCAGACGAATACGGTCACCGGTATCGACGCCCGCCGGGATTTTAACCGACAGGGTTTTGGTCTTCTCAACGCGACCGTGACCGTGACAGCTGTTGCACGGATCTTTAATCAGCGTGCCGCGGCCCTGACAGTGCGGACAGGTCTGCTGCACGGCAAAGAAGCCCTGACGCATTTGCACCTGGCCCTGACCATGACAGGTCGGACAGGTCTGCGGTTTGGAACCGGATTTCGCGCCGCTGCCGTGGCAAACTTCACACTCTTCCAGCGTCGGAATGCGGATCTCTTTGGTCACGCCGCGAACGGCTTCTTCCAGCGTCAGATCCATGTTGTAGCGCAGGTCTGAACCACGGGATGCTCGTTGGCGACCACGGCTACCGCCGAAGATATCACCAAACACATCGCCGAAGATGTCGCCGAAGTCTGCCCCGCCGCCGCCAAAGCCGCCGCCACCGAATCCACCGCCGCCCATGCCGCCCTGTTCAAAGGCTGCATGACCGTACTGATCGTACGCCGAACGCTTCTGCGCGTCGGTCAGAATCTCATACGCTTCTTTGATTTCTTTGAATTTGGCTTCGGCTTCTTTGTCACCCTGATTACGGTCCGGGTGAAACTTCATCGCCAGGCGTTTGTAAGCCTTTTTGATTTCACGCTCTTCCGCTGTTTTGGAAACGCCTAAAACCTCGTAATAGTCTCTCTTCGCCATTTCTGTTTTTCTGCCCTTAACATGCGAGCACGGGCGTGGAGTAAACTCCGACGCCCGTGCCAGTTAATTACCCTGCATCAGGGCGATTATTTTTTATCTTTAACTTCTTCGAACTCAGCGTCGACAACATCGTCATCTTTCGCGTTGTTCGCGGAAGCGTCAGCGCCACCAGCCTGCTGCTGTGCGTGCTGCTGCTGAGCAATTTCCATCAGCTTCTGAGAAGCTTCGGCAACCGCCTGCATTTTCGCTTCGATATCCGCTTTGTCTTCGCCTTTCAGAGATCCTTCCAGCGCAGTCAGTGCAGACTCGATAGCGGTTTTGTCGTCAGCTGGCAGCTGTTCGCCGGCTTCTTCAACCTGCTTACGCGTGCTGTGCAGCAGGTGGTCGCCCTGGTTACGGGTCTGAACCAACTCTTCGAACTTACGGTCAGACTCGGCGTTAGCTTCTGCTTCACGCACCATTTTCTGGATTTCTTCTTCGTTCAGACCGGAAGACGCTTTGATGGTGATCTTCTGCTCTTTACCGCTGTTTTTATCTTTCGCGGAAACGTGCAGGATACCATCGGCATCGATATCAAAGGTCACTTCGATCTGCGGCATGCCGCGCTGTGCCGGGCTGATACCATCCAGGTTGAACTGACCCAGAGATTTGTTATCGCCTGCACGTTTACGTTCACCCTGCAGCACATGGATGGTTACCGCAGACTGGTTGTCTTCAGCGGTAGAGAACACCTGGCTGTGCTTAGTTGGGATAGTGGTGTTTTTGTTGATGAGCGCAGTCATCACACCGCCCATGGTTTCGATACCCAGCGACAGCGGGGTAACGTCCAGCAGCAGAACGTCTTTCACTTCACCGGTCAGCACGCCGCCCTGAACCGCAGCACCAACGGCAACTGCTTCGTCCGGGTTAACGTCTTTACGCGGTTCTTTACCGAAGAACTCAGCAACTTTTTTCTGCACCATTGGCATACGGGTCTGACCGCCGACCAGAAGAACGTCCTGGATGTCGGATACGGACAGGCCAGCGTCCTGCAGTGCAACTTTCAGCGGCTCGATTGAACGGTTAACCAGGTCTTCTACCAGGCTTTCCAGTTTCGCGCGAGTCACTTTGATGTTCATGTGTTTCGGACCGGTCGCATCTGCAGTGATGTACGGCAGGTTTACGTCGGTCTGCTGAGCAGAAGAAAGCTCGATTTTCGCTTTTTCTGCCGCTTCTTTCAGACGCTGCATCGCCAGCGGGTCGTTACGCAGGTCAATGCCCTGATCTTTCTTGAACTCTTCAACGAGGTAGTTGATCAGACGGCTGTCGAAGTCTTCACCACCGAGGTGGGTATCACCGTTGGTAGCCAGTACTTCGAAGGTTTTTTCGCCATCAACTTCGTCGATTTCGATGATAGAGATATCGAAAGTACCGCCGCCCAGGTCGTATACAGCGATGGTGCGGTTACCGACTTCTTTATCCAGACCGTATGCCAATGCAGCTGCGGTTGGTTCGTTGATGATACGTTTAACTTCCAGACCCGCGATACGGCCGGCATCTTTGGTTGCCTGACGCTGAGCATCGTTGAAGTATGCAGGTACGGTGATAACAGCTTCAGTTACCGGCTCACCCAGGTAATCTTCAGCGGTTTTCTTCATTTTTTTCAGCACTTCAGCAGAAATCTGCGGTGGTGCAGTTTTGGTGCCTTTCACGTCCAGCCATGCATCGCCGTTATCAGCAGCAACGATTTTGTACGGCATGATAGCTTCATCACGCTGAACTTCTTCGTCCTGGAAACGACGGCCAATCAGGCGTTTGATCGCGAACAGAGTGTTCTGCGGGTTAGTCACTGCCTGACGTTTAGCCGGCTGCCCAACCAGAGTTTCACCATCCTGGGTATAAGCAATGATCGAAGGCGTGGTGCGATCGCCTTCTGCGTTTTCCAGCACACGCGGGGTGTTGCCATCCATAATTGCTACACAAGAGTTGGTAGTACCCAGGTCGATACCAATAATTTTACCCATCTAAACGTCTCCACTAAAAATTCGATCAACATGTGATTATGAACCTGTAATAAGGGCGAAACGTATCGTTTCAAGCGCCTTCATGCTTTTTTTTCCAGGCTCACCACTGCGGTTGCATACAAGATGGGGTCGTAACATCGGGCATCAAGGGCAGATGCAAAAAAAAATTTAAATTCCCCCTGCTCAGATCATAGACGCAGGGCACGGCTCTGATTATTATGCCGCGCCCCGCAGCCAGAGGATCGGCGTGGGATTACGACGATTCCCCCCTTTATTGATGAGTTTTTGAGGAAATATGGTTAACACTAAGTTGGCTAACCCAGCACCGCTGGGCCTGATGGGCTTCGGCATGACCACCATTCTGCTGAACCTGGCAAACAGCGGTCTTTTCCAGTTTGATACTGCCATTTTGGCGATGGGCATTTTTTACGGCGGACTGGCGCAGATATTCGCAGGCCTGCTGGAGTTTAAGAAAGGTAACACCTTCGGTCTGACTGCATTCACCTCTTACGGTTCTTTCTGGCTGACCCTGGTCGCCATTCTTATCATGCCGAAAATGGGTCTGGCTGAACCCGCTAATGCGCACTTCCTGGGAATGTACCTGGGCCTGTGGGGCGTGTTTACCCTGTTCATGTTCTTTGGCACCCTGAACGGTCCACGCATGCAGCAGTTCGTGTTCCTGAGCCTGACCGTACTGTTTGCTCTGCTGGCTATTGGTCACCTGGCGGACAACGAAGGCATCGTAAAAATCGCGGGTTACGTTGGTCTGGTATGCGGCGCAAGCGCTATCTGGCTGGCAATGGGTGAAGTACTGAATGAAAAGTTCGGTCGCACCGTGCTGCCAATCGGTGAAAAACACTAAGTTGGTGTGCTAAAGGTTTATTGTGAAGAAGCCGGGCATCGCCCGGCTTCTTTTTTAATGCGGCGCCAACGACGCCTTTTCAGCTGCGCTGTACGTCTGCCGCAGCCAGATCCCTAATCCTAATCCAACCAGCGAAAGCGCCAGCACATACCAGGCCGGAGCCATCGGCGAAACGCTCATCAGCAGCGTGACCGCAATGGGCGTCAGCCCGCCAAAGACCGCATAGGACACGTTGTATGAGAAAGAAATCCCGGTGAAGCGCACTGCAGGCGGAAACGCCCGGACCATCACATACGGCACCGCACCGACCACGCCTACGCACAACCCCACCAGTCCATACAGCGCAAACAGATGCTCCGCTGAGGTGCCCGCCAGGTGATAGAACGCCCAGCTCGACGCCGCCAGCAGCAGGCTACCGACGATAAAGGTCCGGCTGGCCCCATACTTATCGGCGGATAAACCCGCCAGAAGGCAGCCCACGCACAGCATAATGGTGGCAATACTGTTGGCTTGTAGCGTCAACGCAGGGGCGAAACCATAATGCTTTTGCAGCCACACCGGTGACATCAGAATCACCACCACAATTCCCGCCGACAGCAGCCAGGTCAGCAGCATCGAAATAATGACCGCTTTCTGATGTTTCATCACCACCGATTTCACCGGCAGCTCTTGCGCCAGCTGCTTACGCTGCTGCATTTCGAGGAAAATTGGCGTCTCCTGTAACCAACGGCGCAAGTACATCGCCACCAGGCCAAACGCTCCGCCGAGCAGGAACGGAATACGCCAGCCGCCATCGTGAATCACCTGCGCCGTCATGCTGGTGTTGATCAGCGTCGCCACCACCGAGCCCAGAAGAATGCCCACCGTCAGCCCGGCGGTCAGCGTGCCGCAGGCGATGCCGATGCGCTGCGAAGGAACGTGTTCAGCAACGAAAACCCAGGCGCCCGGCACCTCCCCGCCAATGGCTGCGCCCTGAAGCACGCGCATCAGCAACAGTAACAACGGCGCGGCAATGCCTACCGAGGCGTAAGTCGGCAGCAGGCCGATAAGCAGCGTCGGCACCGCCATCAGAAGAATACTGAGGGTGAACATTTTCTTACGCCCAACCAGATCGCCAAAATGCGCCATGACGATGCCGCCCAGCGGACGTGCCAGATAGCCCGCGGCAAAAATGCCGAAGGTCTGTACCTGGCGCAGCCATTCAGGAATATCGGCAGGGAAGAAGAGTTCGCCGACCACGGCGGCGAAGAAGACGAAAATGATGAAATCGTAAAACTCCAGCGCGCCACCAAGAGCAGCAAGCGTCAGCGTTTTATAATCCTGTCGGTTCAGAGGTCTTGCATGTTGTGACATAGCGGGCCATTTGTGTTGATTGCTTTACAGGTATTGTAAAGAAAAAATTACTACACCGTAAACCTGCGGTCAATCGATGGCCCGCAAAAGTGAGACTGTAAAAGACTTATCTTCAGGAGATTGTATCGCGACGCGCGCTTTTAGGACGAAATGCAGCGACGACCTGCGGATCCGTTTCCACATACGGCCCTTCCAGCAGCTGTACACAATACGGTACGCTTGCGAAAATACCGTGAACCAGCACCTTACCTGCGTCATCTTTCACGCCTTCCAGCGTTTCCTGGATGGATTTCGGCTGGCCTGGCAGATTCAGGATTAACGCCTGTTTGCGGATAACGCCGACCTGACGCGACAGGATTGCCGTCGGCACAAAATGCAGGCTTATCTGGCGCATCTGTTCGCCAAAGCCCGGCATTTCACGGTCAGCAATCGCAAGCGTCGCGTCCGGTGTGACGTCGCGGCGCGCAGGGCCGGTTCCACCGGTGGTCAGCACCAGATGACAGCTCATTTCATCCACCAACTCGCACAGCGTCTGCTCGATGATGACCTGTTCGTCTGGGATCAGACGGGTTTGCAGCTCGAAAGGGGTCGTCAGTGCGCGGGCCAGCCAGGCTTCCAGTGCCGGAATGCCTTTATCCTGGTAAACGCCGCTTGAAGCGCGATCGGAGATGGAGACAAGGCCAATGCGAAGAGTGTTCATATCAATTCCGTTAAATAATGCGGTTAAGCGGAATGATACACGCGGAAGGGAAACGGAGACAAATAACGCGAGGAAGATGTGACCGGAAACCCGGTCACACCTGAAATGATTACAGCAGGTCGCCGATCATTTTTTCCAGTTTTTCCTGGTCGATAGCAAACTTACGGATCCCGTCCGCCAGTTTGTCTACTGCCATTGGATCCTGGTTGTGCTGCCACAGGAACTGGGATTCAGTAATACGTTCTGGACGCGCTTTCACTTCACCGGTGTAAACCAGTTTACGTTCGATTGCACCTTCCGCTTCAGCCAGCTCTTTCAGCAGTGGCGGAGCGATGGTCAGGCGGTCACAGCCAGCCAGTTCCAGGATTTCGCCCACGTTACGGAAGCTTGCACCCATCACGACAGTTTCGTAGCCGTGCTGTTTGTAGTAGCTGTAGATTTCAGACACAGAAACCACGCCTGGATCTTCTGCTGGTGCGTACTCTTTCTTGTCGGTGTTGGATTTGTACCAGTCGAGGATACGGCCAACAAACGGAGAAATCAGGAACACGCCCGCTTCTGCACACGCACGCGCCTGAGCAAAGGAGAACAGCAGGGTCAGGTTACAGTTGATGCCTTCTTTTTCCAGCTGCTCAGCGGCACGGATGCCCTGCCAGGTGGACGCGAGTTTGATAAGAATACGGTCGTTGCTGATGCCAGCATTGTTGTACAGCTTGATCAGGTGTTTCGCTTTGGCGATGGAGCCTTCGGTGTCGTAGGACAGACGCGCATCAACTTCGGTAGAGATACGGCCAGGGATCAGTTTCAGGATCTCCAGACCGATGTTCACTGCCAGTTTATCGGTAGCGTCAACAACCTGCTGCTCGCGGTTGCTGCTCTGGCTTTTCGCCCAGGCGATCGCTTCGTCAATCAGCTTACGGTATTCCGGGATTTGGGCAGCGCCGAGGATCAGAGAAGGGTTGGTTGTCGCATCCTGAGGCTGATACAGCTTCATTGCCGCGATGTCTCCAGTGTCAGCCACTACGGTTGTGTACTGACGCAGGGAGGTCAATTTATCCGTCATGATAGTGTTTCTCTATTAAACAACTGTTAGGGGGATGTAACCGTTCTGACCCGATAATATCACGCCCCGTTTTCAGCGCAACCGCAGACGGTCCATGAGCGCAGAGTATGATAAACTCACTCTATTCATGGCCTATCCAATAATGGATTATCTCAAAATGGTAGCGCTTACAGTTGTCTTCGGCATCGACTAAGGGACGTTAAATGCCTGAATTCCTATCTTTTATTAACGAAATACTCTGGGGCTCGGTAATGATTTACCTGCTGCTCGGTGCCGGAGTGTGGTTCACATGGCGAACGGGTTATATCCAGTTTCGCTATCTTCGCCAGTTTGGCAAAAGTCTTAAAAGCAGCCTCACCCCTCAGTCGGGAGGCCTGACCTCGTTCCAGGCGCTGTGCACAAGCCTGGCGGCTCGCGTCGGCAGCGGCAACCTCGCTGGGGTCGCCATTGCGCTGACCGCAGGTGGCCCCGGAGCCGTCTTCTGGATGTGGGTTTCTGCCATCATCGGCATGGCAAGCAGCTTCGCCGAATGCTCTCTCGCGCAGGTCTACAAAGAGCGCGATGCCGAAGGACAATTTCGCGGCGGCCCGGCGTGGTATATGTCCCGCGGGCTGGGTATGCGCTGGATGGGCGTCATGTTCTCGGTGTTTCTGCTGCTGGCATATGGCCTGATTTTCAATACCGTCCAGGCGAACTCCGTCGCCAATGCCATGCATTATGCCTTTCATTTGCCGGAATTTATGACCGGTTTGATCCTGATGGTTTGCACCCTGGTGACGGTGATGCGCGGCCTGCGCGGCGTAGCGAAATTGATGCAGTGGCTGGTGCCGGTGATGGCGTTGATATGGGTCGCGGCCAGCGTGTTCATCAGCCTCTGGCACTTCACTGAAATTCCAAAAGTGTTTGAAACCATCATCCGCAGCGCGTTCGGCTGGCAGGAAGCCGCCGCCGGTGCGGTGGGTTACACCATCAGCCAGGCGATAACCAGCGGCTTCCAGCGCGGTATGTTCTCTAACGAAGCCGGAATGGGCTCCACGCCCAATGCCGCTGCGGCAGCCGCTTCATGGCCTCCGCACCCTGCGGCGCAAGGCATCGTTCAAATGATTGGCGTGCTGGTTGATACGCTGGTGATTTGTACCGCCACGGCAATGATTGTGCTACTTGCCGGGAAAACCACCCCCCAAAGCTCCCTCGACGGTATCCAGCTGGTGCAAAACGCAGTGGCCTCTTTCACCGGTAGCTGGGGCAATGGGTTTGTGGCGGGGATCGTGCTGCTGTTCTCCTTCAGCTCGATCGTGGCCAACTACATCTACGCTGAAAATAATCTGATTTACCTGAAGATGAACAGCCCGCTCAACGTCTGGCTGCTCCGCGGAATCACCCTGATAATGGTGATGCTGGGCACAATGCTGAGCCTGCCGGTTGTCTGGCAACTCGCCGATATCATCATGGCGCTGATGGCTATCACCAACCTGACAGCCATCATGCTGCTCTCCCCGGTGGTGAAGATTATTGCCAGTGATTATCTGCGCCAGCGCAAAATGGGTGTGAATCCGGTATTCGACCCGGCGCGTTATCCGGATATTGAACAACAGCTGGCGCCTGGAAGCTGGGATGATGTGCCTCGCCAATAGCAGCTATCGATCCTTTCCCGGGCGTTTTTTGCTAAAGTCACGGAAAAATGCCCGCAAGGACTGATTATGCTGATTCTGATTTCACCTGCTAAAACGCTCGATTACCAGAGCGACCTGCCAACGGCGCGCTACACCCATCCGGAACTGCTGGACTATTCCCAGCAGCTGATTAGCGTGGCGCGCAAGCTGTCTGCGCCGCAGATTGGTAAACTGATGAGCATCAGCGACAAGCTCGCCGACCTCAATGCCACCCGTTTTCACGACTGGCACCCGGATTTCACCCCGCAAAATGCGCGCCCGGCTATCCTCGCGTTTAAAGGCGACGTTTACACCGGCTTGCAGGCGGAGGAGTTCAGCGAAGCCGACTTTGATTTCGCCCAGCAGCATCTGCGGATGCTTTCCGGTCTGTACGGCGTGCTGCGTCCGCTGGATTTGATGCAGCCATATCGTCTGGAAATGGGCATTCGCCTCGAAAACGCCAAAGGCAAAGATCTGTACCATTTCTGGGGTGAGATTATCACCAACAAACTCAATGAAGCGCTGAAGGCCCAGGGTGACGACACCGTTATCAATCTGGCCTCAGACGAATACTTCAGAGCGGTGAAGCCGAAGGTGTTGCAGGGCAAGATTATCAAGCCGGTGTTCCTTGATGAGAAAAACGGCAAATTTAAAGTCATCAGCTTCTACGCAAAAAAAGCGCGCGGACTGATGAGCCGTTACATCATTGAAAACCGTCTGACAAAACCAGAACAGATGAAAGAGTTTGATAGCGAAGGGTATTTCTTTGACGAAGCCGCATCGGGTGACAGCGAACTGGTGTTTAAACGGCACGAACAGAAGTAAGACTTTCCCCTCACCCCTTTTGGGGCGAGGGAAATCACATCAATGGTGATGGCCATGATTGTCATGATGATCATCGTGGTGATCGTCATGATGCGGCTCATAACGCGCACGCCAGTGGTTGTTGTAGCGTTCGTAATGATGATCCCACCAGTCATGGTCGCGCCAGTTGCCACCATCCCAGTAATTACCACGGTTATCCTGATCGCCAATCTGCAGTTTTACCGCAGGAACCAGTGTGATTTCAGAAGCGTGTACTATCGCCGGAGCCACCAGCATCATAGAAAGTGCCAGAATTACAGGTTTTAACGTAGACATAGGTTACTCCATTCATATCATTGCCCGTTTAGGGTCGATGAAATGAGCTTACATGTCCTGAAGCGGACTTGTTATTCTCCGCAATCCTAATCTCTAACTACCCGCATTTATTGGGAATTTGTCCTTAATCCCTACTTATTACCTCCCTATTTTCTCCACATTTGCCCATAAAAAAACCGGATCGCGAAACGCCGACCCGGCTTTATATCAGTTCAGACTGAAGTTATGCCTTTACCATCATCAACTTACGTAATTCTGCGAAGTCGGCAGGCAGATGATGCGACAGCAGAGGCAGGTCAGCGCGGTCCGCCAGCTCTTTGGGCAGCGGCAGCTCAGTTTCAAGGATCGCTTCTACACTTTCCTTGAATTTCGCCGGGTGCGCAGTGCCAAGGAACAGGCCATACTCACCTGGATTGAGACGGTCGCGCAGTGCACGGTAGGCCACCGCCGCGTGCGGCTCAGAGGTGTAACCCAAAGTCTGCAGCTCGCGCATGGTTTCTTTGGTGGTCTCATCGTCGATAGCCGCATAGCCCAGCTCATTCAGACGCCACACTTTACGACGGAACAGCTCTTCCACACGCGGCCAGTTATTCGGCTGACTGACGTCCATCGCGTTAGACAACGTCGCCTGCGTTGGCTTAGGTGCCCAGCTGCCATCCTGCAGGAAGCGCGGCACGGTGTCATTGGCATTGGTCGCGGCAATAAAGCGTTTCACCGGCAGGCCCAGCGATTTCGCCAGCAGGCCCGCGGTCAAATCGCCAAAGTTACCGCTTGGAACGGAAATCACGAGCTGATTACGGGCTTCCTGCGGCAGCTGCGCTACCGCTTCGAAATAGTAGCAAATCTGCGCCAGCAGGCGGCTGATGTTAATCGAGTTCGCCGAGTTCAGACCCAGCGCCACCTTCAGTTCTTCGTCATCGAAGGCCTGTTTCACCAGCGCCTGGCAGGCATCGAAGTCACCGTCGATAGCCACAGTTTCAATGTTACCGCCGAGCGTACAGAACAGTTTTTCCTGCAGCGGACTGATTTTTCCATTCGGGTAGAGGATGACTACGCGCACGTTTTTCAGACCGTAAAACGCATGCGCAACCGCCGCGCCAGTATCACCGGAAGTGGCGGTCAGAATGGTGACGGGTTTATCGCCGCTGATGTGCGTCAGCATTTGCGCCATAAAGCGGCCACCAAAATCTTTAAACGCCAGGGTCGGTCCGTGGAACAACTCCAGACAGCCAACGTCATCCTGCACCTGTTTCACCGGTGCCGGGAAAGCAAACGCTGCGCGAATACGGGATTCCAGCTCCTGAGGCGCAATTTCATCGCCGATAAACGCCGACAGAATTTTGGCGCTACGGGTGACGAAATCCAGCTTCAGCATCTCGTCAATTTCGGTCAGGCTGAATTCCGGCAGTTCGTGCGGAAAGAACAGCCCCTGATTTTTGCCCAATCCTTGCGTCACGGCCTGCGCGAAGCTGACCTGCTCATTATGATCTTTTAAGTTATACAGTTTCATTGGTTATCCCACTACGCGAGCGCCCGCCGTGTCCAGCCGGCAAATATGAACGAAGCCTTCCTGATTTTGCAGATAGTGTTTACTGAGCCAGTCTGCGACTCGTTGTGCGGTTTCCGGGTTATCGCACAGGGCGAACATCGTCGGGCCGGAGCCTGAAATCCCGCTGGCCAGCGCACCAATTTCCGCCACCGCCTGACGCGCTTCGCCAAAGCCTGGCAGCAGTTTGGTGCGATACGGTTCCGCAATAACGTCTTTCATCAGTTTCGCCGCAAGCTCGGGCTGACGGCTGTAACAGGCGTGAATAAAGCCCGCCAAATGGCGGCCATGCGCGATGCAATCCTGACGGCGATACTGCGCCGGTAGAATCGCACGCGCTTCGGCGGTTGATACCTTAATGCCCGGATACGCCAGCACCCACAGCCATTCGTCGAAGGCCGGGATTTGCTGGCTGATGATGCCGTTTTCTTCAAGCATCAGCTGGATGCCGCCGAGGAAACACGGTGCGACATTATCGTAATGCACGCTGCCGGAGATTCGTCCTTCCAGTTCACCCATCAGCGCCAGCATTTTGCCGTCGTTGAGCGGCTTGCCGCAGAATTCATTCATCGCCACCAGGGCGGCAACCACGGAGCAGGCGCTGGAGCCAAGGCCTGAACCAATCGGCATATTCTTTTCCAGGGTCATCGCGACGGGAACGGTTTTGCCAATTTCCTGGCAGAAGCGTTCCCAGCACTGATAAACGATATTTTCCCGCGGTTCCGGCGGCAGTTTGCTCGCGAAGTGGCCGACATTTTTCAGGCTGAAAGTCTCAGCCGCGACGACTTCCACGTTATCGCCCAACAGCGTGCCGTCAACCGGCGCGACCGCCGCGCCAAGCACATCAAATCCAACGCTCATATTGGCGCTGGACGCCGGGGCATAGACCTTAACCATCTTAAACTCCTAACTTCCAGGACAGGGTGCGCAGCAAGTCGGCAAACACCCCGGCCGCAGTAACGTCGTTGCCCGCGCCATAACCACGCAGGACCAGCGGCAGCGGCTGATAATAGTGGCTGTAGAAAGCCAGCGCGTTCTCGCCGTTTTTCACTTTGTACAACGGATCGTTTCCGTCCACTTCAGCAATTTTCACGCGACACACACCATCGTCTTCGATGTTACCGACGTAGCGCAGCACTTTGCCTTCGTCCCGGGCCTGTGCGATACGCGCCGCAAATTCGTCATCGAGCTGCGGCAGTCGCGCCATAAAGCTCTCGGTGTCGCCGCTGTCATCGAAGTGATCCGGCAGTACGGATTCGACCACAATATCACTCAGTTCCAGATGGCGTCCGGTTTCACGAGCGAGGATCAGCAGCTTACGCGCCACGTCCATTCCAGAGAGATCGTCACGCGGATCAGGTTCGGTGTAGCCCATTTCGCGGGCGATGGTGGTCGCCTGCGACAGGCTCATACCTTCGTCCAGCTTCCCGAAAATGAACGACAGTGAACCGGAGAGAATACCGGAGAATTTTTGCAGCTCATCGCCGGCATTCAACAGATTTTGCAGGTTCTCGATGACCGGCAAACCCGCGCCAACGTTGGTGTCGTACAGGAATTTGCGACGTGAACCCGCGGCCGCCTGACGCAACTCGTGATAGTAGTTCATCGACGAGGTATTCGCCTTTTTATTTGGCGTTACAACGTGGAAGCCCTCGCGCAGGAAGTCGGCGTACTGATCTGCCACCGCCTGATTGGAAGTACAATCCACAATCACCGGGTTCAGCAGGTGATACTCTTTTGCCAGACGGATCAGGCGACCGAGATTGAAGGGTTCTTTGGCCTCAGCCAGTTCACCTTTCCAGTCTTCCAGATTCAGGCCATGCACGTTGGTCAGAAGCGCGCGGGAGTTCGCCACGCCGCACACGCGCAGGTCAATGTGCTTGTTCTTGAGCCAGGTCTGCTGGCGTTTGAGCTGCTCCAGCAATGCACCGCCCACGCCACCTACGCCAATCACAAACACTTCAATGACCTGGTCGGTATTGAACAGCATCTGATGCGTGACACGCACACCGGTGGTGGCGTCGTCGTTATTCACCACGACGGAAATTGAACGCTCGGACGACCCTTGGGCAATCGCCACGATGTTGATATTGGCGCGGGCCAGAGCCGCAAAGAATTTGGCCGAGATACCGCGCAGAGTACGCATCCCGTCGCCGACGACGGAGATGATCGCCAGACGATCCATGATCGACAACGGCTCCAGCAGGCCCTCTTTCAGCTCCAGATAGAATTCATCTTCCATCGCCCGCTTCGCGCGGCCGCAGTCAATTTGTGGGACGCAGAAGCTGATGCTGTATTCAGAAGACGACTGGGTTATCAGTACGACGGAAATACCGGCGCGAGACATGGTGGCGAACACGCGCGCCGCCATGCCGACCATGCCTTTCATGCCAGGACCAGAGACGTTAAACATCGCCATGTTGTTGAGGTTGGAAATCCCCTTCACTGCCAGACCATCTTCGTTATGACTGGCACCGATTAACGTGCCCGGCGCCTGCGGGTTACCGGTATTTTTAATCAGGCAGGGGATTTGAAACTGTGCGATCGGCGCGATGGTACGCGGGTGCAGCACTTTGGCACCGAAATAAGAAAGCTCCATCGCTTCCTGATACGACATCGATTTCAGCAGGCGAGCGTCCGGTACCTGACGCGGATCGCAGGTGTAAACCCCGTCGACGTCGGTCCAGATTTCACAGCAGTCGGCGCGCAGGCATGCAGCCAGTACTGCGGCGGAATAGTCGGAGCCGTTACGGCCCAGCACCACCAATTCGCCTTTGTCATTGCCCGCGGTAAAGCCCGCCATCAGCACCATGTGGTCTGCCGGGATTTGGCTTGCGGCAATGCGGCGGGTGGATTCGGCGATATCGACGGTGGATTCAAGATAGTGACCAACGGCCAGTAATTTTTCGACCGGATCGATGACGCTGACCTTGTGACCACGCGCTTCGAGCAGGCCCGCCATGATCGCAATCGACAGTTTTTCGCCGCGGCAAATCAAGGACGCGTTGACGCCGTCCGGGCACTGACCAAGCAGGCTGACGCCATGCAGGACATGCTTAATGTGTGCGAATTCTTGTGCAACAAATGCGTTGAGCTGAGAGAGGGGAAAACCAGGCTGGATATCGGCCAGGCCCTGAAGCAGTTCGGCAAAAATACGTTCGGCATCGGCAATATTTGGAAGTGCATCCTGACCGCCGATGGTTTTCTCAATCATCGCGACCAGATGGTTGGTGATTTTGGCCGGGGCAGAGAGCACGGTTGCTACCTGCCCCTGCCTGGCATTGCTTTCCAGAATATCGGCAACACGCAGAAAACGTTCTGCATTTGCCACTGATGTACCGCCGAACTTCAAGACTCGCATGGTTTTTACCTCTTGATCTTTGGTCGAAAAAAAAGCCCGCACTGTTCAGGTGCGGGCTTTTTTCTGTTTTTCCTGTACGCGTCAGCCCGCACCGATACCTGTGGTAATGGTGGTGGTAATAATTGTTGTCATGCGGCTGATGCGAATCATGGATGTTGTGTGCTCTGTCATTTTAATTGTCTGTCGTCTGCCTCTATTGGTTAAAGTATTGGCCCTGGTATGTCAACGAATTTTTACATTCGCCCCTATTTGTCACACCATTAGCCTGCGCCAGAAAAATGTCGTTCCTAGTCACGCATTACCTGGTAAAAAAGCCTATGACAGAGTATTAATCCATAACAAAAACGCACAACAGCAGTTTAATCGGCAATATTTTTTTCGATATCATGCAGTAATCGATGCAACATTGCGGTGTCTCGCTGCCCGAGAAGACCAATTCGCTGCTGAAGCCAGTCGGCCAGTTTGACGTCATCCGCGACCTGTAATTTGGTCAGTAACGACATTGCACGTGCGCGTAACGCCTGAAGTTGGTTTTCGTTATTTTCGGCAACAGGAGGCGTCGGCATTTGTGTTAACGCCGAAAGCTGATAGCAGAACACCATCACCGCCTGGCCGAGATTCAACGACGGGTAATCTGCAACCATCGGTACGCCGGTGAGGATATCAGCCAGCGCCAGTTCATCGTTGGTCAGCCCGGAATCTTCGCGACCAAACACCAGCGCCGCGTGGCCCATCCACTGTGATTTTTCCTGGAGGATAGGCACCAGTTCCTGGGGCGTAGCGTAATAGTGGAAGCGAGCGCGACTGCGGGCGGTAGTCGCAATGGTAAAATCAACATCGTGGAGTGCGTCAGCAAGCGTCGGAAAGGTTTGGATATTTTCAAGTATCTCACCTGACCCGTGTGCGACCCACTTTGCCGCAGGCTCCAGGTGCGCCTGACTGTCGACAATTCGCATTTCTGTGAATCCCATGGTCTTCATTGCCCGGGCCGCAGCGCCGATATTTTCGGCTCTTGCTGGTGAAACCAGCACTATTGATAAGCGCATGTAATCTTCTCTTTTTTGCTCTGTCACAACCACAATGTGATGCACATCATCATATTGCGCGTCGCGAATTTACTTAATTGCAACAAAAAACGCTGAAAGGGTGTTTCTTAACACATCAATAAGGCTAAACTATTACCCACAAATCCCCCCATAAGGCATGTTAACAGAACCTCTATATCCTTATGTTATACTAGGGTATTTCAAACGGGATTGACGCTCATCTTTTGGATTCATTTTGCTAATCAGTTCATTCATGCAATTACATTGGTTGTTGTAAAATTGTGACAAACGCTAGCATTTAGATGCAAGGATTTCACAAGACTGTTAACGTGCTACAATTGAACTTGATATATGTCAACGAAGCGTAGTTTTATTGGGTATCAGCCATCTCTGAGCCTGTTATGTTGCTGTTAAAATGGTTAGGATGACAGCCGTTTTTGACACTGTCGGGTCCAGAGGGAAAGTACCCACGACCAAGCTAATGATGTTGTTGACGTTGATGGAAAGTGCATCAAGAACGCAATTACGTACTTTAGTCATGTTATGCCGGTCATGTTAATTTTCGACATGCATCAGGCGGGTCAGGGACTTTTGTACTTCCTGTTTCGATTTTAGTTGGCAATTTAGGTAGCAAACATGCAGACCCCGCACATTCTTATCGTTGAAGACGAGTTGGTAACACGCAACACGTTAAAAAGTATTTTCGAAGCAGAAGGTTACGATGTGTTCGAAGCCACCGATGGCGCGGAAATGCATCAGATCCTATCTGAAAATGATATCAACCTGGTCATCATGGATATCAACCTGCCGGGCAAAAATGGCCTGCTGTTGGCACGTGAGCTGCGCGAGCAAGCTAACGTCGCTTTGATGTTTCTGACCGGACGTGACAACGAGGTGGATAAAATCCTCGGCCTGGAAATCGGCGCTGACGATTACATCACTAAACCATTCAACCCTCGTGAACTGACTATCCGTGCGCGCAACCTGCTCTCCCGTACCATGAATTTGGGTACCGTGAGCGAAGAACGCCGCAGCGTGGAAAGCTACAAGTTCAACGGCTGGGAACTGGACATCAACAGCCGCTCACTGGTCAGCCCGAACGGCGAACAGTATAAGCTGCCTCGCAGTGAATTCCGCGCGATGCTGCACTTCTGCGAAAACCCGGGCAAGATCCAATCCCGTGCAGAACTGCTGAAGAAGATGACCGGCCGTGAGCTGAAGCCACACGACCGTACGGTTGACGTGACAATCCGTCGCATCCGTAAACACTTTGAATCTACGCCTGATACTCCGGAAATCATCGCGACTATCCACGGTGAAGGTTACCGTTTCTGCGGCGAACTGCAGGAATAATCGGTTTCTCAGTGCATAAAAAAACGGCGCTTTCGCGCCGTTTTTTTCGCCTGTTATTCCTTCCAGGGCATGATCGGCACCGCGCTTATCGCGTTTTTCGGTGAGCCATCGACCACTTTGTCGGAATAGGTCAGATACACCAGCGCATTACGTTTGGCATCGTAGAAACGCACGACCTGCAGTTTCTTGAAGACCAGAGACGTCCGCTTCTGGAACACGACCTCTCCTTCCGTTTTGCCCTTCTTAATCTTGTCGCTGACCTCAATGTGCCCAACCTGCTGGCAGGAGATAGCCGCGTCGGAGGTATCTTCCGCAAGCCCCAGCCCGCCTTTGATGCCACCGGTTTTGGCGCGGCTGATATAGCAGGTCACGTTCTTCACATCCGGGTCATCAAAGGCCTCAACGACAATCTTATGATCCGGGCCAAACATCTTAAAGACGGTATCAACGGAACCCACTTGTTCCGCATGCGCTGCACTGCAGGCCAACGCCAGCAGACAGCCTGTAATTAACTGCTTGTATTTCATATTGTTACCATTTTTGAAAAAATCATTCGTTTTTATGCCCTTGCGCAGAATAAAATATTTATAGATCACAGCCTTACAAAAATCATGCCTATTTTGTACCTTTATCGCACTTTAGAGCAAAAAAAAACACTGAATGCTAAAACATCAAAAAATGCTATTATCCGCTACCCTAGTTACAGGCACCTGCGAAAGGATGAGGACATTATATGGATCAAGCTGGGATAATACGTGATCTTCTTAGCTGGCTTGAAGGGCATCTCGACCAACCTTTGTCACTGGATAATGTTGCAGCAAAAGCGGGTTACTCCAAATGGCATCTACAAAGGATGTTCAAGGATGTCACCGGCCATGCTATCGGCGCCTATATTCGTGCTCGTCGCCTGTCAAAATCTGCTGTGGCTCTGCGCCTGACCGCGCGCCCGATTCTGGATATTGCCCTGCAGTACCGTTTCGATTCTCAGCAGACTTTTACCCGCGCGTTCAAGAAACAGTTTAACCTGACGCCAGCGCTTTATCGCCGCTCGCCTGACTGGAGTTCGTTCGGCATGCGTCCGCCGCTGCGCCTGGGCGAATTTACGATGCCGAAGTTTGAATTCATCACCATGCCGGACACGCACCTGGTCGGTATCACCCAGAGTTATACCTGTAAGCTGGAGGAGATTTCTGAATTCCGTCAGCAGATGCGCAGCCAGTTCTGGCGCGATTTCCTCGGCAATTCTCCGTCGATCCCGCCGATGCTTTACGGGCTGCATGAACCGCGTCCGAGCCTTGAACGAGACGATGAGCAGGAAGTGCTGTACACCACGGCACTGACGCCTGAAATGGCCAATGGCCATCTGCAGGATGCGCATCCGGTGAAACTGGAAGGGGGTGAATACGTGATGTTCACCTACGAAGGGCTGGGAAGCGGATTGCAGGAATTTGTGCTGACCGTTTATGGCACCTGCATGCCGATGCTCGGCCTGACCCGTCGTAAGGGCCAGGACATCGAACGATTCTTCCCGCAGAAAGATGCAATGAATCAGGAACCGCCTATCCAGCTCCGCTGCGAGTACCTGATTCCGATTCGCCGCTAGCGCTGCAGTTCATCCAACGCAGGGGCGTCCAGATGTGTGACGTCACCTGCAGTCTCAACAATCCAGCCAGGTGCCAGCCATGGGCTTTGCTGGTAATCCACGCGTGAGATTGAGCAGTTACGCAAACGCAGACGGCGTTCGGCATAGGCCGGCAATCCGAGAATCGTACTCACCAGACACCCAAGCGCCATGCCATGACTCACCAACAACGGGCGGCTGCCCTTTGGCAGTTCAAGGCAATCCTGCAGTGCCGCATTCATACGATCGCCCAGCTCCTGCATAGACTCCCCTTCCGGGATACGTCCGTTGGCAGTGCCATTCACCAGCGTCCGACGCCAGCTTTCTTCTTCCTCAGTCAGCGAGTCGATCAGACGGCGTTCGAGCACGCCCATATCGAGTTCACGTAACCGCGGATCGTAGGTGACGCTGCAACCGCAGGCTTCCGCGATTAACTCAGCGGTCCGGCGCGTGCGGCCCAGATCGCTGGAGATGATATGCGTGATGCCGAGCGTTTTGACGCGCTCACCTACCTGTCGGGCCTGCTGCTCACCTTTTTCAGTGAGCGGACTGTCGGACTGGCCCTGAATACGTCGCTCGGCGTTCCACTGCGTTTCACCGTGGCGAACAAGGTATACCTGTAACATGCTAATTTTCCGTTATACTGCGATGATAATTTTTTTCGTAAGTGTACTGATTATGCACAAGGTTGTCTCAGCTACCACCAATCCCGCCAAAATTAAGGCTATTCTGCAGGCTTTTAACGAGATCTTCGGCGAAGGATCCTGCCATATTGACGCCGTTTCCGTCGAGAGCGGCGTGCCAGAACAACCCCTCGGAAATGAGGAAACGCGTGCTGGCGCACGAAATCGCGTGGAAAATGCCAGGCTTGTCCGACCAGATGCCGACTTTTGGGTGGCGATTGAAGCGGGTATCGACGAAGGCAGCACCTTCAGTTGGGTCGTTATTGAAACGCGTGAACAGCGCGGTGAAGCTCGTTCGGCCACCCTGCCACTTCCAGCGGTGATCCTTGAACGCGTTCGCGCAGGCGATGCCCTCGGACCGGTGATGTCACACTATACCGGTATCGATGAGATTGGCCGTAAAGAGGGGGCGATTGGCGTGTTCACTGCGGGCAAACTGACCCGCAGCAGTGTCTATCATCAGGCGGTGATTCTGGCACTCAGTCCTTTTCACAACGCCGTTTATCGGTGAGTTTCCGGCAGCGTCTGTTCCAGCCACTGACGCAGTTCAGCTGGCGCTGATTTCAGGCTGTTCGAGCCGCGAGTAATGGTCGCGATGCCCGCGCCCAGCTCGCTTTTCAGCTCACGTTGGCTCATCTCACCGCGCAGTAACTCTTCGATAATTCGCACCCGCGTGCCCAGCGCTTCGCGCTCGTCCGGCGTCATCATCAAATTCAAAAGCGGCAGATCCAGGTCAGCGGCAAAAGCCTGACGCATCAGTTCCACAAAGCGCAGCCACTCCTGGTGGCGCTGTTCCGCGTTTGCGGCTGAGTAAGGGGATTGTTGGGTCATGTTACGCCACCATGTTGGGGCGGATGGCACAAGGCCATCCGCCGAATGTACTCTTTAGCGAGTACAAGCATAACATACTCTCAGCGGATCAGTAACGCTGCTTCCATTCGTCATCGGTGAGGATCTGCGGTTTCTCGCCCATGAAATAGCGATAGTAGGCATCATACGCCAGCACATTCTTCACATAGCCGCGCGTTTCAGAGAACGGAATGCTCTCGACAAACGCCGCCGCGTTGATGCGCCCTGCGCTGTTGCCCTGCCATGTTCTTACCCGGCCAGGGCCCGCGTTATACGCCGCCGATGCATAGATGCGGTTGTTGCCAAACTGCTGATAAACGTATTGCAGATAGCGGGTACCGATGTTGATATTGGTCTCCGGGTCCAACAGCTGACTGGCGCTGTTGTAGCCAGGAATCGAGAACATCTTCACCGTATGCGTTGCGGTACCCGGCATGATTTGCATCAGCCCGGTAGCGCCTACCGGTGAACGGACTTTCGGGTTCCAGGCGCTTTCCTGACGGGCAATCGCCATCGCATAGCTTTTGGAGATGCCCTTATCGCCGGTATAGCGCACGAACAAATCTTTGTACGCCAGCGGGAAACGCTCTTCGAGGTTATCCCACAGCTTCCCGGCAATCGTCGCCTGCACGCTGAGATCCCACCAGTCCTGGTCAAAAGCGTATTTCGCCAGCTGCCCTTGTTCGGTACGTGTGCGGCTGCTCACCAGATTCGCCCATTCGCTGCGCGCAGTATTATCCAGATTCCAGTACATCAGCTCCCGCACGCGGGCCATTTCAGGGCCATTGACCAACAGCGGGGCCACCGTGCCTTCTGGTTTTTCGACGCGAATCGAATAGTCTTCACCCAGACGCTGCGCCGCCACCATCGGATAGAAGCCGCGCTGTTGCATCAGGGAATGCAGAATATCTTTCGCTTCCTGATCACGACCGCGATCCATCAGCAAATCGGCCTGCCAGTAGCGCCATTCGTCTTTATCTTTGGCTTCCATAGGCAAACGCGCCAGCCAGGTGTTCAGCCCAGAGCGATCGCCGTTGCCGATGGCCATCCGCACACGCCGTTCCACCAGCGACGTCGACTGCGAACGCATGATTGCATCATCGCGCCAGCGCGCCTGCTCATCGGTCACGTCAGTACCCATCAAACGCCAGGCGACGATATCGCGCAGATCCTGTGTTTGATCTTCATTCAGCTGCTGCGCCTGCACCAGGGATGGGATCAACAGGCGCGCATTTTCCACATCCTGACGTGCGACGCTGGTGAACGCCACCGCCGCCATCTTACGGGTGAAATCAGTCGCACCGGTGCTTTGCGCGAAGCTCAGCACGCTGTTCGGATTGTTTGCCAGGCTTATCACCGCCGCGGATATGGTCTGGTAATCCGTCGGCATTTGATTGGCAAGCGAGATAACCAGGCTGGTATTCCCGGCCTGCATCGCCAGGCGAATACGTTCCAGATACGCCAGCGGATCCTGAGTCCCGGACGCACGCCAGGCGCTGAATAAAGGATCGCAGGCGTTAGGCTGGCTCTTACCCGTCAGCCACAGTGTTTTTGCACCGTCCCAGGCTTCCTGAGTCTGGCCCACGTTATATTTTGCGTAGTAGTAGTTACATTGCGCTTCGGTGGTGCCGGGTTTATCAGGGCTGAATGCCAGCAGGCCACGCCAGTCTTCACGGCGCGCCAGCTCATTCACAAAACGGTTTTTCAGGGTCCGCGCGGGCGGCAGCGTCGGATTGGCCTGCACGAACTGGGTCACACTGACCGCCGGTTCGTTCATCAGATCGTCAGTCAACTGACGATATTCGAGATAGGGATAGAGCGGATAATCTTTCAGGGTCGGCATCAGTTGATCAACAACATCCATCTGACGGCTATCCCACGCCTGTCTAATCTGGGAGTAGCGACTGCGTTGTTCATCCAGTGAATCAGCGTGAACCGCATTGCTGACCGTAAGCAGACAGACGCCAGCAGCCAGAAGACGCCACGTCATGGGTGTAGCTTTTTCCACATGCGCTCCTTAGAAAATTGTGTCAATGCAGCATCATGCCGCGTAAAAAAGCCGTGTCCGGTCATTATCCTTGTGTTTCGGATCCTCTCTTTATGCTAACCAGACAACGGGGATTGCGCCACGTTATGAACACTTTTTTACCTTTACTGTTATCACGATCGCCTGGCTGGGATTAGCGTGGGAAAAAGGCTACACTTCGCCTTTGACTCCTTATCATCAAAATAAAAGAGGCGAAGTCCAACGTGGCTCAATTCGTTTATACCATGCATCGCGTCGGTAAAGTGGTCCCGCCGAAGCGTCATATTCTGAAAAACATCTCCCTGAGTTTCTTCCCTGGCGCAAAAATCGGTGTACTGGGCCTGAACGGTGCCGGTAAATCCACCCTGTTGCGCATCATGGCCGGTATCGATACCGACATTGAAGGCGAAGCACGTCCACAGCCAGGGACCAAAATTGGTTACCTGCCGCAGGAGCCGAAACTCAACCCGGAACAAACGGTTCGCGAATCCGTTGAAGAAGCCGTTTCTGAAGTGGTTAATGCCCTGAAAGGCCTCGATGAAGTCTATGCGAAGTATGCCGAACCGGATGCCGATTTCGACAAGCTGGCAGCTCAGCAGGGCAAGTTCGAAGAAATCATTCAGGCGCACGACGGTCACAACCTGAACGTGCAGCTTGAGCGCGCCGCAGATGCGCTGCGTCTGCCAGACTGGGATGCGAAAATCGAAAACCTGTCCGGTGGTGAGCGCCGCCGTGTAGCACTGTGCCGCCTGCTGCTGGAAAAACCAGACATGCTGCTGCTCGACGAACCCACCAACCACCTGGACGCCGAGTCCGTGGCCTGGCTGGAACGCTTCCTGCACGACTTCGAAGGCACCGTGGTGGCCATCACCCACGACCGTTACTTCCTCGATAACGTGGCAGGCTGGATCCTCGAACTGGACCGCGGCGAAGGTATTCCGTGGGAAGGCAACTACTCTTCCTGGCTTGAGCAGAAAGATCAGCGCCTGGCGCAGGAAGCTTCTTCAGAAGCCGCTCGTCGCAAATCCATCGAAAAAGAGCTGGAGTGGGTACGTCAGGGCGCGAAAGGCCGTCAGTCTAAAGGCAAAGCCCGTCTGGCACGCTTTGAAGAGCTCAACAATACCGAGTACCAGAAACGTAACGAAACCAACGAACTGTTTATTCCACCTGGAGCACGTCTGGGGGATAAAGTGGTGGAAGTCAGCAACCTGCGTAAATCCTACGGCGAGCGTCTGCTGATTGATGATCTGACCTTCTCCGTACCGAAAGGCGCGATTGTCGGTATCATCGGCCCGAACGGCGCGGGTAAATCTACCCTGTTCCGTATGATGTCAGGCCAGGAACAGCCGGACAGCGGCAGCATCACCCTGGGTGAAACGGTCAAACTGGCGTCCGTTGACCAGTTCCGTGACGCCATGGATAACAGCAAAACCGTGTGGGAAGAAGTGTCTGGCGGCCTGGATATCATGAAGGTCGGTAACACCGAAATGCCAAGCCGTGCATACGTGGGTCGCTTTAACTTCAAGGGTACCGACCAGGGCAAACGCGTTGGCGAGCTGTCCGGTGGTGAGCGTGGCCGTCTGCATCTGGCAAAACTGCTGCAGGTCGGCGGGAACGTGCTGCTGCTCGATGAACCCACCAACGACCTGGATATCGAGACCCTGCGCGCGCTGGAAAACGCCCTGCTGGAGTTCCCGGGCTGCGCAATGGTTATTTCCCACGACCGTTGGTTCCTTGACCGTATCGCCACCCACATTCTGGATTACCAGGATGAAGGTAAAGTGGAATTCTTCGAAGGTAACTTTACCGAGTACGAAGAGTACAAGAAACGCACCCTCGGCGCAGATGCGCTGGAGCCGAAGCGCATCAAGTACAAGCGTATTTCGAAGTAATTTTGCGGTCTGATGCCCTTTCCCGTTGGGAAAGGGGGAAATGACAAAACCGGGTAGCTTTCACAGCGCCCGGTTTTTTGTTTAGCCCTGCTCGCCCATCATCTGCTTCACCAGCTCAACACACCGCAGGAAGCGGGCGTCGTAATCTGACTCTTCAACGTGCACATACTCAATGTTGTTCTCATTGAGCATATCGACCAGCATGGTCTGAAACTCTTTTCTGTCCACCGAACTGCCCAGGCTTCGCAGACCATCGGCAACCCACGGGGTATTATTTTCCAGCACGATAACCAGGTCGAAACGGTATTCGTCGATCAGTGCCTGCACGAACGGATGCTCGCGGCCTTCGTATTTCTTACAGAAAGCCTGCGTGGTCACAAAATCGGTATCAATAAACGCCACTTTATTAGCGTATTTCACTGCAAAATCAATGTACTGCGCATGACCCAACGCGATTTTATCGTAGTCGGAATACTGCAATGCCATCTCGTCACCGCCCAGATGGGAAAAGACGTAATCACGGCCATATTCCCAGGCACTGGTGGTGTTGAAGATGTTGGCGAGCTTATTCACCATCATCGACTTACCGCTTGATTCGCCGCCCAAAATCGCCACCGTGCGCACAAAGAATGGCTTCACTTCAGTGGGAATGTATTCCCAGTAGCGCGACGGGTTCTCACGAATTTGCGCCCCGCTGATGTTCATGAACGTGCGCTGCGGATCGATAAGCACGGTTTCGATTCCAAGGTGCTCGCGGAACTGAGGGGCATCGGCTTCTTCCGAAGTGTAAATCCAGTTCGGCTCAATCCCCTTCTCTTCCATGAAGGCCTTGATACCGTTACTCCAGACGTCCCAGCCGTGCGGATACGGCTCCATACCTTCTTCGTTAAAAGCGTGAATGCGGATGTTTTTTTGATATTTGAAGGTTTGCAGCAGCCAGCGCAGACGGTCAGATACCGTCGGCTGCTGCGACATCGCGCTGTCTTCGAACAGCGCCCGGTCGCGCTTTTCGTCGTAGCCCAGGATAACGTGCAGTTCGTCGACCTGGCTTCCGGCACGCTGAAGCAGGTAGATATGGCCTGTGTGCAGCGGATAGAATTTGCCGAACACGACGCCGACATTTTTCTGCTGGCGCGGAAACTCAAGCCCCAAAAAGCGGTGCAGCGCTTCAAGTTTCTGCGCGCTCGGACTTTTGATTTTGGCGTTCAGCAACTGGCTAAGGTAGCCCTTGGTCATCCCGCTGGCGTCCGCCACCTGCTGCAACGTGCAGCCTTTCTGACGAATCGCGGTTTTAATGTAATCAAACGATGACAAAGGAGCCTCCTGCTGATGATTTCTCCCGGATTAGCCGGGCACATGTAGAAATCCCCTATGGATTTCGGGTGGCAGGAAGGTGGCAAGTGAACGAAGCCCGATGAACTTAGAAAACTAAGTGATTCGGGTGAGAGAACGTAGCCAACACACCTGCCGCCGGAAAGACGACGGGGATTTAATTATAAGTCGTCAAAGACGTTCAATGCATCGGAAAGCTTCTTCACGCCAAAGACCTTCATCCCTTCTGGTACTTTTTTCGGCACGTTGGCGGCTGGGACAATCGCACGACGGAAGCCATGTTTAGCTGCTTCGGAAATACGCTCCTGTCCACTCGGCACTGGGCGAATCTCACCCGAAAGCCCGACTTCACCAAACACCACCAGATCCTGCGGCAGCGGTCTGTCGCGAAGGCTGGAGACCATCGCCATCAGCAGCGCCAGGTCGGCACTGGTTTCGGTGACCTTTACGCCCCCCACCACGTTGACGAACACGTCCTGATCGAACATCTGCAAACCGCCGTGACGATGCAGCACCGCCAGCAGAATAGAGAGACGGTTCTGCTCCAGACCAACTGCAACACGGCGCGGATTGCCCATCATAGACTGATCGACCAGCGCCTGAATTTCTACCAACAGCGGGCGCGTGCCTTCCCAGACCACCATCACCGAGCTTCCGGACGTCACTTCATCGCCGCGACTTAAGAAAATGGCCGACGGATTGCTGACTTCGCGCAGCCCTTGTTCGGTCATGGCGAACACACCGAGTTCGTTCACCGCGCCGAAGCGGTTTTTATGGCTGCGCAGGGTGCGAAAACGGGAATCAGCATCGCCGTCCAGCAGCACGGAACAGTCAATACAGTGCTCCAGCACTTTTGGACCAGCCAGCGAGCCATCTTTAGTGACGTGACCGACCATGATTATCGCCACGCCGCGGGTTTTGGCAAAGCGCGTGAGATAGGCCGCGCTCTCACGCACCTGCGCCACGCTGCCCGGCGATGACTGAACGTCCGCCATGTGCATCACCTGGATGGAGTCGATAACCATCAGCTTCGGCTTTTCTTCCTCAGCAATCTGGCAAATCTGCTCAATGCTGGTTTCAGACAGCATATTGAGATTCGACGCCGGTAAACCGAGGCGGTGTGCGCGCATTGCAACCTGCTGTAAGGACTCTTCACCGGTCACGTACAGGGTTTTCATGTTTTCACTGAGCAGGCACAGCGTTTGCAGCAACAGCGTGGATTTACCCGCACCTGGGTTGCCGCCAATCAGAATTGCACTGCCAGGCACCACGCCTCCGCCAAGAACGCGATCGAATTCTTTAAAACCGGTGGAAAAGCGCGGCAGTTCTTCAAGGCTGATTTCGGACAGCTTCTGCACTTTCGACACGCCAGAAGCGCCCGCATATCCACTCAGGCGCTCATTGCGTGCCACTGTGGGCGAAGCGGCAATGCGCATCTCGGTAATGGTGTTCCAGGCATGACAGGCGCTGCACTGTCCCTGCCAGCGCGGATAATCCGCGCCACACTCGTTACAGACAAACGCGCGTTTGGGTGCTTTCGCCACAATAACCTCTTACTTTTGATTCATGCTGCCGGAGAGAATGCAGAACACGCCCATCAGGTCAGCGTGACGGATGGTAATTTCCGTCTGCTCGTTAACTTTCGGTTTGGCATGATAGGCGATGCCCAGTCCCGCCGCTTTGATCATCGGCAGGTCGTTGGCACCGTCGCCAATGGCCACGGTCTGCGCGGTCGGGATTTCGTACGTTTCGGCCAGGCTTATGAGGGTGCTGGCTTTATACTTCGCATCCACGATGTCGCCAGTAACATTACCGGTCAGCACACCGTCACGAATTTCCAGCTCATTGGCCACCGCCGCCGTCAGCCGCAGTTTGTCCTTCAGATAATCGGCAAAGAACGTAAAACCGCCGGAGGCGATCGCCACTTTCCAGCCCAGCGTTTCCAGCTTCAGCACCAGTTGGGTCAGGCCCGGCATCAGCGGAAGCGTATCGCGAACCTGACGCAGAATGTTCGCATCGGCACCTTTCAGCGTGGCGACGCGCTGGCGAAGACTGGCGGTAAAATCCAACTCACCGCGCATGGCGCGCTCGGTCACTTCGGACACCAGCTCACCGGTGCCCGCCAGTTTGGCAATTTCATCAATACATTCGATCTGGATTGCGGTGGAATCCATGTCCATCACCAGCAGCCCCGGCGTGCGCAGATGCGGGATTTTCCCCAGCGGCGCCACGTCCAGCCCGGCATCATGCGCCAGGCGCGTCGCACGCGGCGTCAGTGAACCCGCCAGGCGAATGACCTGATAATCTTCAACACACCAGGCGGCAACAATCACCATCGCCGCTCCCAACTTATGCTGATAATCGGTCAGGCGCTGCTTATCGAGACGACGACCATACAGCAGCCAGCCGCTGCGTCCGGCATGGTAATCCAGCGGCATGACTTCATCACCGCTTAAAGACAGCGGCAGCCCAGGCCAGAAGGAGACATCCTCGGGCAGGTCGCACCAGGTCAGACTGTTCGGCATTACAGCTCCAATAATCGAGATTTGCGCAGGAAAATAACGCATGAGGCTACCTTGTATCCAGCGCTTCTGGCAACATTAAGCTGCAAATTGTTAAGACTATGCGGTAATGTCCCCTTTGACCAAATCAGAAATGTCACCCATCGTATTTTGGTGGGATATTTCATGGCAGAAGAGATAATTAGCATGAGTCACAAAGAGCTCGATCGGCTCCAGATTATTCGGGAGTCGGTTAGCCGCCACATCACTCAGGACCAGGCTGCGGAGCGAATCGGTATTTCGGTCCGGCAGATCAAACGTCTTGTTCAACGATACCGGGCTGAAGGTCCTCAGGGGCTGGTTTCACGCCGTCGCGGGAAACGTCCCAATAATGCTTTCTCGCCTGAGTTTCGTTCACTCGTTATCTCGCTTGTCAGGGATAAATACCCGGATTTTGGGCCCACCTTTGCCAGCGAGAAGCTGCGTGAAATTCACGGGCTGGCGCTGTCCGCTGAGACATTGCGTAAGTGGATGGTTGAGGAGGGACTGTGGCGAGAGCGTCGTCGTAAAATTGCCCGTATTTATCAGCGGCGGCAGCGCCGCCCTTGCTATGGGGAGCTGATCCAGATTGATGGCTCTCCGCATGACTGGTTCGAGCTCGGGGGCCGCGCTGCACGCTGATCGTCTTTATCGATGATGCGACCAGTGCGTTGATGGCCCTTCGGTTCGCCCCGGCCGAAACCACCCGGGCTTACATGGAAACTCTGCGAGATTATCTCGGCAACCATGGACTCCCTCTCGCCCTGTATTCAGATCGACACAGTATTTTCCGTGTTAATAACCCGGAAAGGGAAGGTGAGCTGACGCAGTTCACCCGCGCCGTGAAAACGCTTGGCATAGCGCCGATTCATGCTAACACCCCGCAAGCTAAAGGTCGGGTTGAACGGGCTAATCAGACGTTGCAGGACAGGCTGGTTAAAGAGCTGCGACTTCGTCATATCAGTGACATCGAAACGGCTAACGCCTGGCTGCCGGAATTCGTGAAAGCTTACAATGACCGCTTTGCATCCCAGCCCCGGGAAGGCGGTAATGCCCATCGGGACATTCATCACACTCCGGAAGAACTGAATTACATTCTCTCCTATCAGGCCCGCCGTGTGTTGTCCAGGAATCTGACGTTCCAGTACAAAACCTGCGCGTATCAGATTCGCTCAGAAGGGCAGGGTTACCGACTCAGGCATGCGCTCGTCACGGTTTGTGAGAATTTTCAGGGAGAGATCACGGTGTTGCACGACAGCCGGGAACTTGGCTGTGAGAAATATGTGGATGGGCCTGAGCCCTTACCTCTTGATGACGAGAAGAGTGTTCATGAGCGGGTTGAGAATGCGCGTTTCGACCTGCGTTCGAAGTTCTATGTTAAACCGGCAGCCGATCATCCTTGGAATACACGCAGAACGCAAAGTATGTCCCCTGTAAAACCACCGAAGTTACCCAGAAAGAAGGCTGACAGGGACAAATCAGGATGAATACGGGACGGATTCATTTACCTGAATAGTCATGCAGTGGGGTAAAATTCTGCCTGTGCGTTTCTGGCGGCTTTTCGGGTGGTTTGTTACCCTTTTTACCGGTTATTCGTCAGAAACGCCGCCAGCCTGTTTTAGCGGTGCGTACAATTAGGGGGTTATGGTAAATCTCATTTGTTATGGTCAATGCCTGCTAAGAGCGAGAAGCGGAATAACGATCAAGAAAGATATTAGATATAGCCTAAACCTTTGAATATTTTGTGGTAGATTTCATGCACCACTTTACTTTTATTTTCGTGATATTGTTGAATATCTAAGCTACAACCTTTAATTGCATCTAATTTAACGTCAGCATATAGCTGGCAGTCCTTCTTTGACTGTCGCAACCAATCTCGAAAAAGCAAATGCCGGGCTGTTTCAGGGGTGTCCCGAGTAAAAACATGCAGATTAACTCTTGGATTATCATAATGGAAAAGACGATGGCCATGGAAGCGGGGTTCACGAACAATAAGTCTATACCCAAGACCTTCAAGCGCTAATACATATGTTTTTTCATCAGCAGCATCAGCAACCGTCAGGTCAATATCAATAACAGGTTTGGCAGCAAGACCAGGTACTGCCGTAGAACCCACATGATCAATTTTTAGTAGATGTGAACCTAATTTACTCTTAATTTTAGATGCCAGTGTTGAATATATTTCCGGCCACAAAGGATCATAAGCAACGACCACTACATTCTCAACCGGCGGTACACCATTAACAAAATAGCTATCCTGAGGATCAATGACATAATGCTCCATTATTTCTTTCGGGCTAACCATAAACTGACACCTATAGACTATAAAAATTATGAACAATAGCGTACATGAGATGGGTTTGGATGTCTCTCAAACGTCCGCTCCTGGCAAAAATGGCCAGTGAGACCATTCAGGAGCTGCTTTGAACGAGATGTCGGCTGGCCGTGCCAATTCAGATTACTCGATTGTAAGAAGCGTATTAATGTCATTAGACATTATTGCCGTGAGGTGTTTAGTTATCTTTTCTACAGACCAATCCCACCACGCTAATTTTTCCAGTTCGATTACTATTTCATCTGGAAATCGTGATTTAATCACTTTTGCAGGGTTTCCACCGACAATGGTATAAGCAGGCACGTCGGTGGTAACAACAGCTTGGGAGGAAATAATCGCGCCGTTGCCGATCTTCACGCCAGGCATGATCAGCGCTTTGTAACCTATCCAGACATCATTTCCGATTATCGTATCGCCTTTGTACGGCAAATCTTCGGGCTTTGGCATCGCCTTTTCCCATCCATTTCCGAAAATATAAAATGGAAACGTAGAGAAGCCTGATAACTTGTGGTTCGCACCGTTCATAATGAACTGGACACCTTTTGCTATAGCGCAAAATTTACCGATAACCAGTCTGTCACCGATGAAAGGGAAGTGATACAGAACATTCCGCTCAAAATTCTCAGAGTCTTCTGGGTCGTCGTAATAGGTGAAATCGCCAATGATAATGTTTGGATTCGTCACTGTATTTTTGATGAAACAAACCTGAGGAAACCCTTCCATTGGATGCTTGTTCAGTGGATCCGGACCTTGCATACGCTCTCCGACGTAATTGTTTTATTGGCTTCAGATTAACATACATAAAGGGGCAAGCTAATCAGGCTATTACAAAGGTGCTTTTCAGAACCCCAGTAACGTCCGCTCCTGGCACAGAGCGGACCTTCATCATCCGGCGTTCTGTCCGCGTTCAGCAAATCTAGTCTTTCTGCACCAGGCCCGGCATCCGCGCAAACTCTCTCACATTATTGGTCACCAGAATGACTACAGCCGCTATGGCTTGTTCCTCATGATTAACAAAACGTTTTGTTAAAAATATCCGCTTCTGGCTGTGAGTTGCATACAGTGAAAATCAGGGCTGACGGGCGGTTAAATGGCAGTAGGTAACCGGAGAAAAAGTGTTTTCTCCTGTGTCATTGAGGGCTGGAATCCATGATGCAGGTAAAACAGTTTTGCCGCATCAGACAAGGCATGCACCATAATGGCCCGGACGCCAATATTCTCCGCCACCCGGCAAATACGCAGTACCGCATCGTGCAGTAAATCCGCACCAAGACCCTGGCCCTGGCAACTCGAATCAACGGCTAGCCGGGCCAGAATTATGATGGGAAGGGGGTCAGGCATATTTCTTCTGAGCCCACCGGGTGCAATAGCATGAGTGACACTGCCGGTGGCCAGAGAGTAAAAACCAATCACCTGTGAAGAATCCTCCCGGCATACCACAAACGTTCTGGCGGCGCCGGTCGACTGGTTTTTTAACCCCCTGAGTCTGATCCATTCATCCAGAGCAGCTTCCCCGGAGTGAAACTCTGAAAGAATGTGAGTCGACTTTAGCGGTGCGGGAGCAGTTACTTTTCCCACTGCGGTTTTCTCGCCAGGAGCGTATCCAGTGCCGGATTCGCTGTTACGGGTGCATCCAGCATATCGATAAATTCGGCGTACTGTTCATCATCGAGATTAAACATCCGGCGATCAAGGATAACGTTTTCAGCAGCCTGGCAGGCTATGTCCAGTATAAAGTCGGTACGTGATTTATGAAGAATACCGGCAGCGGTATCGATCAACGCGCGCTGGGCTTCTTTAGCCCGGATGTTAAGCTGAACATCAGATTTCATGATGAGCCCCTGTATAGCAAATGATATACACAGCTTACACCTGCCGTATAGAGAATGCTATACACATTGGGAGCGAAATTTTTGTGCCCGGACAGCGTTGAAACAATAAACCTATGCCTTAGCCAGAAGTCAGGACATTTGTGTCTTGCAACAAAAAGGCCTTTTCTGCTTTGCGTTGACACATTAAGCTGCAAATTTTCAAAGGTGGAATATGGTTCGCGCAAAACTGAAATTTCGGCTGCATCGCGCCGTGATCGTTCTTATCTGTCTCGCCCTGCTGGTTGCCCTGATGCAAGGGGCGTCGTGGTTCAGTCAAAGCCACCAGCGGCAGCGTAATCCGCAGATGGAAGAACTGGCTCGCACACTCGCCCATCAGGTCACGCTGAACCTGGCGCCGCTAATGCGTTCAGAAACGCCGGATGAGAAAAAAATCAATCAGTTGCTGACGCAACTGACCACGAGCAGCCGCCTGCTAGATGCCAGCGTCTATGACGAACAAGGCGATTTGGTCACTCACGCCGGGGAAAGCGTGAACGTTCGCGACAGGCTGGCGCTCGACGGGAAAAAAGCCGGGGGATACTTCAACCAACAGATCGTCGAACCCATTCAAGGGAAGAATGAACCGCTCGGCTACCTACGGCTAACGCTCGACACCCATACGCTGGCGACGGAAGCCAAGCAGGTGGATAACACCACCAACATTTTACGTCTGATGCTGCTGCTTTCGCTGGCGATCGGCGTGGTATTGACCCGTACGTTGCTGCAAGGCAAACGCACCCGCTGGCAGCAATCCCCGTTCCTGCTGACGGCCAGCAAGTCCGTACCGGAAGAAGATGAAGACGAAAAGAACGATAGATAATTGATATATTGAGTGAAGTGAATAAGAAAGGAAATCTGCTATGTCGACGCTACGTTTGCTCATCTCTGATTCATACGATCCCTGGTTTAATCTGGCGGTCGAAGAGTGTATTTTCCGCCAGATGCCGGCCACCCAACGTGTATTGTTCCTGTGGCGCAACGCGGATACCGTGGTCATTGGCCGGGCGCAAAACCCGTGGAAGGAGTGCAATACGCGGCGGATGGAGGAGGACAACGTACGCCTTGCGCGTCGCAGTAGCGGCGGTGGCGCGGTGTTTCACGACCTCGGTAATACCTGCTTTACCTTTATGGCAGGCAAGCCGGAATACGATAAAATCATCTCGACCAACATCGTCCTTAACGCTCTGAATTCATTGGACGTGGAAGCTGAAGCCTCCGGGCGTAACGATCTCGTCGTCAAAACCCTGGATGGCGATCGCAAAGTCTCTGGCTCTGCCTATCGCGAAACGATGGATCGCGGTTTTCATCACGGCACTCTGCTGCTGAATGCCGACCTCAGCCGTCTGGCAAATTACCTGAACCCGGATAAGAAAAAGTTGCAGGCGAAAGGCATCACTTCCGTACGCGGTCGGGTGGCGAACCTGACCGAACTGCTGCCAGGCATCACTCATCAGCAGATTTGCGATGCGATGACGGAGGCATTCTTCGATCACTACGGCGAGCGAGTTGAAGCCGAGGTCATTTCTCCGGACAAAACGCCGGACTTGCCTAACTTCGCGGAAACCTTTGCCCGTCAAAGCAGTTGGGAATGGAATTTCGGTCAGGCGCCAGCGTTCTCGCATCTGCTGGATGAACGCTTTACCTGGGGCGGTGTCGAGCTGCATTTTGACGTAGAGAAAGGTCACATCACTCGCGCACAGGTTTTTACCGACAGCCTGAACCCTGCCCCGCTCGAAGCCCTGGCGGCGCGTTTGCAAGGCAGCCTGTATCGCGCAGAGAGTCTGCAACAGGAATGTGATGCGCTGTTAGTGGATTTCCCGGAACGGGAAAAAGAGTTGCGGGAATTATCGGCGTGGATTGCAAAAGCGGTGAGATAATGAAGAAAATGTCCGCTGGCGGACCGACAAAATCGTAGGCCGGGTAAGGCGTCGCCGCCACCCGGCACAACGAGAATTACTCTTTATCGCCCAGCAGTACGGATTCCAGCGCGATTTTGATCATGTCGTTGAACGTGGTCTGACGCTCAGCGGCAGTGGTTTGCTCGTGAGTACGGATATGGTCAGACACGGTGCAGATGGTCAGCGCTTTCGCACCAAACTCAGCCGCAACGCCGTAGATACCAGCCGCTTCCATTTCCACGCCCAGGATGCCGTATTTCTCCATCACGTCAAACATTTCGCCGCCGTCCGGGGAATAGAACAGGTCAGCAGAGAAGATGTTACCGACGCGCGCATCAACACCCAGCGCTTTCGCTGCATCGACGGCATTACGTACCATGCCGAAATCAGCAATCGCCGCGAAGTCGTGATCTTTGAAACGCATGCGGTTTACTTTGGAATCGGTGCAGGCACCCATGCCGATAACCACGTCACGCAGTTTAACGTCCATGCGCACCGCGCCACAGGAACCCACTCGGATGATTTTCTTCACGCCGAAATCGGTGATCAGCTCTTTGGTGTAGATGGAGCAGGACGGGATACCCATCCCGTGACCCATTACGGAAATTTTACGGCCTTTGTACGTCCCGGTGAAACCCAACATGCCGCGCACGTTGTTCACTTCGCGGACATCTTCGAGGAAGGTTTCAGCAATGTGCTTCGCACGCAGCGGATCGCCCGGCATCAGTACGACGTCTGCGAAATCACCCATTTCTGCGTTAATGTGTGGAGTGGCCATCATTATTTCCTTTTTATGTTTAATTCACCGGGCTGCGACCCGGTTAACCTAACCGTAGGCGCGGCAAGCCTCTCGCCGCCGGGCAATCCCATCACAGCATATTTTTGCCGTAGTCCATTGCCGAGGTACCGAAGTACGCCGCCAGCGTCTGGCCGATATCCGCGAAGGTTTCGCGATGGCCCAGAGAACCTGCTTTCACTTTCGGGCCGTACACCAGTACCGGAATGTGTTCACGGGTGTGGTCCGTACCGGTCCAGGTCGGGTCACAGCCGTGGTCAGCGGTGAGGATGATGATGTCATCTTCACCCACCAGCTCCAGCAGCTCAGGCAGACGGCGGTCGAACAATTCCAGACCCGCAGCATAACCCGCTACATCGCGACGGTGGCCCCATGAGGAGTCGAAATCGACGAAGTTAGTGAAGACGATAGTGTTGTCTCCTGCGTCTTTCATCTCTTTGATGGTGGCATCAAACAGCGCGTCCAGACCGGTGGCTTTCACTTTTTTGGTGATGCCGCAGTTGGCGTAGATATCCGCGATTTTACCGACGGAGACCACGTGGCCGTCTTTCTCATCAACCAGTTTCTGCAGCACGGTAGGTGCTGGCGGTTCAACGGCCAGATCGTGACGGTTGCCCGTACGCTCAAAATTACCGGCTTTATCGCCAACGAATGGGCGCGCGATCACACGGCCAATGTTGTATCCGCCTTCGGTCAGTTCAACACGCGCGATTTCGCACAGCTCATACAGCTTATCGAGACCGTAAGTTTCTTCGTGGCAGGCAATCTGGAACACGGAGTCAGCGGAGGTATAGAAAATCGGTTTGCCGGTTTTCATATGCTCTTCGCCCAGTTCGTCCAGAATCACGGTCCCGGATGAGTGGCAGTTACCGAGGTAACCCGGCAGGTTCGCACGTTCTACCAGTTTGTCGAGCAGCGCCTGCGGGAAGCTGTTGTGGTGTTCCGGGAAATATCCCCAGTCAAACAGCACAGGCACACCGGCGATTTCCCAGTGACCTGACGGCGTGTCTTTCCCGGAAGAAAGCTCATGCGCCCAGGCGTATGCGCCAGTCACTTCAGCGTTGCCGTCCATGCCCGCGGCAACGTTGCCCGTCGAGCCTTCGTGGGCTTTCACCAGACCCAGACGGGTCAGGTTTGGTAGGTTCAGCGGGCCTTTACGGCCTTTGTCTGCTTCACCGTTTGCACAGGCCTCTGCGATATGGCCCATTGTGTCGGCCCCGACGTCGCCGAAACGCTCTGCGTCTTCAGTGGCGCCGATACCAAAAGAGTCCAGCACCATAATAAATGCACGTTTCATATCTTCTCCGTACGTTTTGCGCTGCAAAAAAGCGATCAGATCAGTATACCGCTATTGTGTGATTCGACGATAGACCGTTGGGGTTTCTTTCGGTGCGCTATCGTCCAGTTTAATTGCCGCTTTCACGGCTTTTGCCGCTTCCTGCCAGCTTGCTTCATCTTTAGCGTGGATAACGGCCAGTGGACGCTGTCCGTCAACGCTGTCGCCCAGACGCGTCATATCGGTAAAGCCAACGCTGTAATCGAGTGCGTCAGAGGCCTGACGACGACCGCCGCCCATTGAAACGACCGCCATTCCGAGCGCGCGAGTGTCCATCGCCGACACGAAGCCTTCGGTATCAGCGTAAACCGCTTTGCTGAGCATCGCCGTCGGCAGGTATTTCGCGTAGTTTTCGACGAAATCGGTCGGGCCTTTCTGCGCGGCCACCATGCGGCCAAAGATTTCCGCCGCTTTACCGTTATCCAGTACCACCTGCAGTTTAGCGCGGGCTTCGGCTTCGTCTTGTGCCAGACGACCGGAGATCAGCATTTCCACGCACAGCGCCATGGTCACCTCGAACAGGCGAGGATTGCGGTACTCGCCGGTGAGGAACTGTACGGCTTCACGCACTTCAACCGCATTCCCCGCGCTGGATGCCAGCACCTGGTTCATGTCGGTCAGCAGCGCGGTGGTGCGTACGCCAGCCCCGTTGGATACGCCAACAATGGCTTCAGCCAGCGACTCGGAAAGCGCGTAAGTCGGCATAAATGCGCCGCTACCGACTTTGACATCCATCACCAGCGCATCCAGCCCTTCGGCCAGTTTTTTTGCCAGAATGGAAGCGGTGATCAGCGGAATGGAGTCAACCGTAGCGGTAATGTCGCGGGTCGCATAAAAACGTTTGTCCGCAGGCGCGAGGGAGCTGGTTTGCCCAATAATCGCCACGCCGGTGTCTTTAATAATGTCGCGGAAACGGCTGTCATCCGGGAAGATATCAAACCCTGGGATCGCTTCCAGTTTGTCGAGCGTGCCACCTGTGTGCCCCAGGCCACGCCCGGAAATCATCGGCACATAGCCGCCACAGGCCGCTACCATCGGGCCAAGCATTAACGACGTCACATCGCCCACGCCGCCGGTGGAATGTTTATCCACAATCGGTCCGTTTAAATTCAGGCTTTTCCAGTCAAGTACGGTTCCGGAATCCCGCATCGCCATGGTCAGCGAGACGCGCTCCTCAATGGCCATATCGTGGAAGAAAATGGTCATCGCCAGGGCGGCAATCTGCCCTTCCGACACGGTGTTATCACGGATGCCATTGATGAAGAAACGGATCTCTTCGTCACTCAGCGTGTGACCATCGCGTTTTTTACGAATAATTTCTTGTGCGAGAAACACGGTAACCCCCATGAGGAATCGGGTGAATTGTGGCGGGTGGCGCGAGGCTTACCCGCCCTACGATCCAGTAGGCCGGATAAGCAAAGCGTCATCCGGCAATGTTTGGCTTAGTAAGCGCTACCGCTCTTACCATCACCATGGCCCAGCGCTTTCAGCAGGCTCGCGAGCAGGCTGGATGCGCCGAAGCGATAGTGACGAGAATCCGCCCAGTCAGCACCGAACAGGTCATCAGCAATCGCCAGGAAGGCCTGCGCGTCTTCTGCAGTACGTACGCCGCCCGCTGGTTTGAAGCCCACGGTCTTTTCCACACCCATATCACGAATAACTTCCATCATGATGCGCGCACTTTCTGGAGTCGCATTAACAGGCACTTTACCGGTAGACGTTTTGATGAAATCGGCACCCGCTTTGATGGCGATTTCAGACGCTTTACGGATAAGCTGCCCTTCTTTCAGTTCGCCGGTTTCGATGATCACTTTCAGCAGAATGTTCGCTGCCACACAGGCATCTTTACAGGCTTTCACCAGGTCAAAACCCACCTGCTCGTTACCGGCGATCAGGGCACGGTATGGGAACACCACATCAACTTCGTCTGCGCCGTAAGCGATGGCTGCGCGGGTTTCCGCCAGCGCGATGTCGATATCGTCGTTACCATGCGGGAAGTTGGTGACGGTCGCGATACGCACGTCAGGCGTGCCCTGCGCGTTCAGGGTTTTACGTGCAATAGGGATAAAGCGCGGGTAAATGCAGATTGCCGCAGTATTGCCCACCGGGGTTTTCGCCTGATGGCACAGGGCTATCACTTTCGCGTCGGTGTCATCATCGTTGAGGGTGGTCAGGTCCATCAGTTTTAACGCGCGCAGGCTGCTTGCTGTTAAATCGGTCATATTATCTCCGGTGTGTAATTTTACCTTGCGGGTCTGTGACTATTTTAACACCGACCCAGCGTTTCACTTCGATCCCCATCACAGTTAATGAAACGCAGATACAAATTTGCATTACCGTAATGAGATATTTATCACTCTTTAAAGCAGCAGCGAGGGAATATGGATCAAAAGCCTCGCCGACGCTTTTCTCTATAATGCCCTCATCGCCATCGCGTCTGAGGAACGTCTATGTCTGACTCTTTTGAGCAACGCTGCCAGAATATTGTGACCAGCAATACGTTGAGCCCCGAGCAAAAACGTCACTTCCTGGCGCTCGAAGCAGAAAACGCTTTACCTTACCCGGAACTGTCAACAGAAGCCCGGACGGCGCTGGATGACGGCGTAATCTGCGACATGTTTGAAGGTCACGCGCCGTACAAACCACGCTACGTTCTGCCTGACTACGCCCGCTTCCTCGCCAACGGCTCACAGTGGCTAGAGCTCGAAGGCGCGAAGGATTTAGACGACGCGCTGTCGTTACTCACGATTCTCTTTCATCACGTGCCTTCGGTAACATCGATGCCGGTTTACCTTGGGCATCTGGATACGATCCTTTCACCGTATGTTAAAATTCTAACACAAGATGAAATTGATATTCGCATAAAACGTTTCTGGCGTTACCTCGACAGAACCCTACCGGATGCGTTTACCCATGTGAACATCGGCCCGGAAGATACGCCCGTCACACGAGCCATTTTACGTGCCGATGCTGAACTGAAGCAGGTCGCACCGAACCTGACGTTTATCTACGATCCTGAAATCACTCCGGATGCTTTGCTGCTGGAAGTGAGCAAAAACATTTGTGAGTGCAGCAAACCGCACATCTCTAACGGCCCGGTGAATGATAAAATTTTCACAAAAGGCCGTTACGGCGTGGTCAGCTGTTACAACTCGCTGCCGCTGGCGGGCGGCGGCAGCACGCTGGTGCGTCTCAACCTGAAGGAAATTGCGCTGCGAAGTGAGTCAGAAGCAGACTTCCTCAACCGCGTTTTGCCGTACTACTGCCAACAGCAAATCGACATCATTGATAGCCGCTGCGCCTTCCTCTACGAACAATCACACTTCTTTGAGAATAGCTTCCTGGTCGCAGAAGGGTTGATTGACCCGCAGCGCTTTACTCCGATGTTCGGGATTTATGCCCTTGCCGAGGCCGTGAACGTGCTGTGTGAAAAAGCAGGCAGCCCGGCGCGCTACGGTCAGGATGACACGGCCAATCAGCTGGCCTGGCGCATCAGCGCACAGTTAGCAGAATTCGTCGAAACAACGCCGGTGAAATACGGCTGGCAGAATCGCGCGTTGCTCCATGCACAATCGGGAATCAGCTCCGACAGCGGCACCACGCCGGGCGCGCGCATTCCTTACGGCAGCGAACCGGACCCGGTAAGCCACCTGTTGACTGTTGCTCCACATCACGCGTTTTATCACGCCGGGATCAGCGACATTTTAACCCTCGATGAAACCATCAAACGTAACCCGCAGGCGGTGATGCAGCTGTGTCTCGGGGCATTTAACGCCGGGATGCGTGAGTTTTCCGCCAACGTCAGCGGTAATGACCTGGTGCGCGTCACCGGGTATATGGTACGACTCTCCGACCTGGAGAAATTCCGCGAGGAAGTTTCGCGTACCAACACCACCTGGCTCGGTGAGGAAGCCGCCCGTAATACCCGCATTCTGGAACGACAGCCGAGAGTCATCAGCCATGAACAGCAGATGCGCTTTAGTCAGTAACATTATCCCATTCTCCTGCGTCGACGGCCCCGGCAGCCGTCTGACGCTGTTTCTACAGGGCTGTAATCTGCACTGTAAAAACTGCCACAACCCGTGGACCATCGGGCGCTGCAACGACTGCGGAGACTGCGTCGCACCCTGCCCTCACCAGGCGCTATCGATTCAGGAGGGTCACGTTGTGTGGCTGGAAGCGAACTGCCAACAGTGCGATACCTGCCTGAAAAGTTGCCCGCAGCAGGCCACGCCGATGACACAAACGCTGTCGGTAGATGACGTGCTAAAACACATCGCCCGTGCCGCGCCGTTTATCGAAGGGATAACCGTCAGCGGCGGCGAAGCGACCACCCAACTGCCCTTTATCATTGAACTGTTTACGCAGCTCAAAAATATCCCCACGCTGAAACACCTTACCTGCCTGGTCGACAGTAACGGCGAGCTGGGTATAAGCGGCTGGGAAAAGTTACAGCCCGTTTGTGACGGCGTGATGGTGGACTTAAAAGCGTGGGCTGAAACGACGCATCATGCGCTGACCGAACGCAGTAATACACGGATTAAAAAGAGCATTCGCTGGCTGGCAGAACACCGTTTGTTGGCGGAACTGCGTCTACTGGTGATCCCGGACAAAACGGATTATCTGCCGTGCATTGAGCCGCTGAGTGAATTTATTCGTTCGTTAGGAGAAGTACCGGTGCGGCTGAATGCCTTTCATGCACACGGGGTGTACGGCGAGGCGAAAACCTGGCGTAGCGCCTGCTCCGGGGACGTTGAGCCACTGGCACAGGCGCTACAGGACCGGGGAATAACCCGCATTATTCTCCCGGCGCTTTACTTATAGTTACAGCGACAAGAATACCCCGGCGATGGTCGCGCTCATCAGGTTCGAGAGCGTACCGGCCGCGACGGCTTTCAGGCCGAGCTGGGCGATATCCTGACGACGACTTGGGGCCATACTGCCGAGGCCACCAATCAGGATCGCAATTGACGACAGGTTGGCAAAGCCGCACAGCGCAAAGGAGATGATGGCTTTGGTGTGGTCAGAAATCACCTGCAAGCCTGCAGCGGCAACGACCGCGTCGTCCTTCAGATATTCGCCGAAGTTCATGTAAGCCACGAATTCGTTGATAATGAGCTTCTGGCCAATGAACGATCCGGCCACGTTAGCTTCACTCCACGGCACGCCAATCACCCACGCCAGCGGGGAAAATATCCAGCCGAGGATCATCTGCATCGACAGCTGCGGATAATCAAACCAACCGCCAATCCCGGAAAGAATGCCGTTCAGCAGCGCAATCAGCGCCACGAATGCCAGCAGCATTGCGCCGACGTTTAACGCCAGCTGCATACCAGATGCAGCACCAGATGCGGCGGCGTCGAGCACGTTAGACGGCCTGTCGATATCCGGCATTTGCGCTTCAAGATCCGGCGAATCGTTTGGCGTTTCAGTTTCTGGCAACATGATTTTGGCGAATAGCAGGCCACCCGGTGCCGCCATGAACGACGCGGCGATCAGGTATTCCAGCGGCACGCCCATCTGTGCGTAGCCCGCGAGAACAGAACCGGCTACCGATGCCAGACCGCCGCACATTACCGCAAACAGCTCAGAGCGGGTCATGGTTGCAATGTACGGACGCACCACCAGCGGCGCTTCAGTTTGCCCGACAAAAATGTTCGCGGTGGCAGACAGCGATTCGGTACGGGAGGTTTTCAACAGCGCACGCAAGCCACCGCCCAGAATACGGATAACGAACTGCATGATGCCGAGGTAATACAGCACCGCAATCAGCGACGAGAAGAAGACGATAACCGGCAGCACGCGCAGGGCGAAAACAAAGCCACCGCCGCCGAAGACTTCGAACATTTTATCGGACACCAGGCCACCGAACAGGAAGCCAATGCCCTCGTTACCGTAAGCGATAACGTTTGCCACGCCTTCAGACATCGCCAACAGCACTTTACGTCCGGCAGGAACATAAAGGATCAGCGCCCCTATGGCTATCTGAATCATCCACGCGCCGAGTACGGTACGCAGGTTGATAGCACGACGGTTACTGGAGAGCAGCACGGCGATGGCGAGCAGCACCACCATGCCAATCAATCCCATGAGGATTTGCATACAGAGTCCCTGTGTATTGAAAGTGAAAGGTTTAAAAATGAGAAAAATATCAGCAATCTCGCCGATTATAACGATCCGTAACTATTCTGTGAGTCCGTGTCACACATTTCTGGCAATAATCTGAATGCAAAGCTAAATAATGAGATCTACGTCACTCAATGCGACGTAAATAATAAGGCAGGGAATAATTTCTCCGTGTTATCAGCCAGGGTATTGGCAATAACATCAGGGGATTCGGAACGCAGCTCGCACAGTGACTCGAACACCCGTACGGCCTGTTCAGGACGATTAGCCTGCCCTTGAAAGCCATTCAGTGGCATATCCGGCGCATCAGTTTCCAGAACCAAATCAGAAAGAGGAATACGCGCGATCGCGTCCCGGGTTTTGCTCGCCCGCGGATAGGTGATGGTGCCGCCGACGCCAATCTTATAACCAAGCTGAATGAATCGCTGCGCCTGTTGCAGGCTTCCGGCAAAACCGTGAACCACACCGGTACACGGCAAAGTGTGCCGTTTGAGATGCATCGCCAGTTTGTCATGGGTGCGGCGCGAGTGGAGGATCACCGGCAGATCGTAGCGTTTGGCAAGCTTCAACTGCTCATCAAGCAGCGCCTGCTGTTTGTCGAATTGCGGATCGTGGCGATACAAATCAAGCCCAATCTCCCCCACCGCCACCAGTTTTGGCGGCTTTCGGGCCAGCAGCGTCGCAAGCTGCGCCAGGCTCTCGTCATTATGCTTTTCAATGACTATCGGATGCAGGCCCAGTGCGGCATACAGCGGCGAGTGCTCCGCCGCCAACGACAGCACCAACTCAAAGCGTGAGGCTTCCGTCGCCGGAATAACAATGTTGGTAACACCCACCTGCGCCGCAAGCGTCAGGCTGTGCGCGATGTCATCCACGAATGGTGGGAAATCGAAATGGCAATGGGTATCGATAAAGCGGAAACTCACGCCAGCCCCTCGTTATCAAAATTGGCGTCGTTGGCCTGCGGCACATCGACCAGCGTTGCGCTGTGAAGATCGTTGGCCGCTGCTGCAGGCGGCACCACCACCGGCGCGGGTGTGGTCACACGTGGACGGAAACGGAGTATTGGCGGCTTCTCGGCCAGCATTTTTCCCATCGTCGCCAGGAAATAGCGTCCACACTGGCGACCGACGTTATAGTCTTCCATCAGCGCAGGCAGCCCACTGCCGAGTGCCATACTTTTCAGTGGCTTAGGCGGGAAAATCTCCAGGATCCGGACTTTTCCCGGTGGCGTTTCAATGTACTGCTGAATAGCGTGGTAGGTCTTCTCATGATGCTGGACCAGATTCACAAACGGCTGCAGGCTGCTTTCGCCCAGCCAGCGCTCCATTCGTTTGAACCACTGCGGCGTGTAATACATCTGCGACGGGACCGTGCGGATAACCACAATGGTTTTTCCACCGCGCTTCACCGCTTCCTGCACCGGAATCGCATCACTCACGCCACCGTCCAGCCAGTTAATGCCGTCGAGCGTCACGCCTGGACGATAAAAACCAGGAATCGCACTGGAGGCGCGAATCTGATCCATCCACGTTTCGCGGGTAGGCGAAAAGTAGCCAGGCGAGTAGTCATCGGCTCGGAAAGCGCACATCAGGAACGATTTTCCACCGTCAAACTGACGCGCAGCAACGTCCATCGCCAGCGGCATTTTGCTCGCCGTTGCTTCGACCAGCCAGTCAAGATCGATAAGATTACCGCCGCGTACGAAACGCATCGGATCGAAAAATTCGCGGGAGGTGGTGTAACGGGTGATGACTTTGCGGGCGTAGCCCGGCTGGTTACACACATAGGCGGAAAGATTTTGCGCGCCGGCAGAAGTGCCTAAGAACAGATCAAACGGGTTGAATCGCGCACGCATGAACTCGTCCAGTACCCCGGCTGTAAAAATGCCGCGCTGCCCCCCGCCCTCACATACCAGCGCTAGCTGTCCTGGACGAAAGGGTTTCACCGAAAGTGGCGCAATATTGCCAAGCGTTACCGGAATTCGCTGTCCCACACTGCTTTCCCGTTTTTGATTGTTTTGTCACATCACCATAACGCAGATAAGGATCCTCTTAAACTGATAAAGCCAGTCCAATGGACTGGCTTTGTGTTACGAAAATTTAACACGCTATGGACGCCGGCGTCCCATGAACAGACTGACCAGGAACAGAATGATACCGACGATAAAGACAATTTTTGCTGCGCCCGCTGCCGTACCGGCTAAACCACCAAAACCCAGAGCGGCGGCGATTAACGCGATAACCAGAAATATAATGCCCCAACGAAACATACGATTCTCCTTTACCATAGTGAATGTCGACCGCTTTGATGAACGCTCAGGCACTCAAAACGACAGACTCGTTTCCCCGACTATTTGCCGGGGAAGAATGTCTTAAACAGATTTATTTAACTTTAAGGTCGTTCTTCACACTTTTCACGCCATCAACCGCTTTGGTGATGCTCTCGGCACGTTCACTTTGTGCCTGGGAGTCAACCGTACCGGAAAGCTGCACCACGCCATCAGTGGTTTCTACTTTCACTTTTCGGGACGGAACGATGTCGTCAGCCAGGAGTTTGGCTTTGATTTCACTGGTGGTTGCAGTATCGCCCGCATAACCCTGCATACCTTCTTTATTGCTGTCACGCACATGGAGCTTGTCGCTAACGGAGGAAACACCCTCTACGCCTTTTGCGACGCTAACCGCTTGCTCCGCCTGAGCCTGGCTTTCAACGAAGCCGCTCAGCGTGACCACTTTATCGTCGGTTTTCACCGAAATATCGGTGCTTTTAATCGAATCATGATCGACCAGCGCCGCTTTCACTTTCGCCGTGATGCTGCTGTCGTCCATAAAGTTGCCGACTTTATTCATTGAGCTGTCGACTTTTTGCCCGGCGCTGTCAGCCGCGGATTGCGTTTTATCCATCGTCGTTTCTGCCAGTGCAGAACCGCTCATCATCGCAGTACCCAGCATAATCGCCAGCAGCGTTTTGGACATCTTTTGGCTTGTCATCATCTCGATTCCTGTAGTTTGCTCAGAATTTGAGCTCAGGCGATCTTCATGATCGCATTGCTGTAGGGGTGAACATCACCACAATCTCACAATTATTAATATTGCGATTCTCAAGGTTAGCGGGCTAATACGCTACTTAACACGCATTGATTAGCGAATTAAGCCAGCAAACTTGTCATCACTTTGTTAAATATAGCCAACAATTTCTAACTCGCCCGAGCAAACGGCCAAAAAGTGGCGTTTTAGGGGGTGAACGGGCTCATTTAAGAACTTTCTGCAAGGGAATCAAGAAGGAGGGAAAATGACAGAGCACGGCGCAGGCCGTGCTCTGGGGGCGATTAGTGCTCGCGGGTTTTGCGGAACAGAACCTCTGGGTAACGTTCCTGGGTCAGATTGAGGTTAACCATGGTTGGTGCGATGTACGTAAGGTTGTCACCGCCGTCGAGTGCCAGTTGGATTTCGTTCTTACGCTTGAACTCTTCGAACTTCTTCACGTCCGTGCTTTCAACCCAACGGGCGGTAGCCACGTTCACCGATTCGTAAATCGCTTCAACGTTGTACTCGCTCTTCAGACGCGCTACCACCACGTCGAACTGCAGCACACCAACCGCGCCGACGATCAGATCGTTGTTGGCTATCGGACGGAAGACCTGAACCGCGCCCTCTTCGGAAAGCTGAACCAGACCTTTGAGCAGCTGTTTCTGCTTCAGTGGATCTTTGAGACGAATACGACGGAACAGCTCAGGGGCGAAGTTCGGAATGCCGGTGAACTTCATCATTTCACCTTGGGTGAAGGTGTCACCAATCTGAATGGTGCCATGGTTGTGCAGACCGATAATGTCGCCCGGGTACGCTTCTTCCACGTGCGAACGGTCGCCCGCCATGAAGGTCAGCGCGTCGGAAATCACCACGTCTTTACCGGTGCGCACCTGGCGCAGCTTCATGCCTTTCTCATAGCGTCCGGAAACCACACGCATGAACGCCACGCGGTCACGGTGTTTCGGGTCCATGTTGGCCTGAATTTTAAAGACGAAGCCGGAGAACTTCTCTTCTTTCGCTTCTACTTCACGGGTGTCGGATTTACGTGGCATCGGCGCAGGCGCCCACTCCACCAGACCGTCGAGCATGTGGTCTACGCCGAAGTTACCGAGTGCGGTCCCGAAGAATACCGGGGTGATTTCACCGGCCAGGAACAGCTCCTGGTCGAATTCATTCGATGCACCCTGCACCAGCTCCAGCTCGTCACGCAGTTGCGCGGCCAGATCTTCACCGACAGCGGTATCGAGTTCCGGGTTGTTCAACCCTTTAACGATACGCACATCCTGAATGGTGTGGCCTTTACCGGTCTGGTACAGATAGGTTTCATCTTTATAGAGATGATAAACGCCTTTGAACAGCTTGCCGCAGCCGATAGGCCAGGTAATTGGCGCGCAGCCAATTTTCAGCTCGCTTTCCACTTCATCCAGCACTTCCATCGGGTCACGAATGTCGCGGTCGAGTTTGTTCATGAAGGTCAGGATCGGCGTATCGCGCAGACGGGTGACTTCCATCAGCTTACGGGTCCGGTCCTCGACGCCTTTCGCGGCATCGATAACCATCAGACAGCAGTCCACCGCGGTCAGGGTACGATACGTATCTTCGGAGAAGTCTTCGTGACCCGGGGTGTCCAGCAGGTTAACCAGGCAGTTATGATACGGGAACTGCATTACAGAGGTGGTAATGGAGATACCACGCTGCTTTTCCATCTCCATCCAGTCAGATTTCGCATGCTGGCTGGAGCCACGGCCTTTTACCGTACCGGCGGTCTGAATGGCCTGTCCGAACAACAGCACCTTTTCGGTGATGGTCGTTTTACCGGCATCCGGGTGGGAGATGATGGCAAAAGTGCGGCGCTTCGCCACCTCTTGCAAATAAGGAGACAACGTCATAGTCAGTTCTTCTTCAGTAAACGCGGCAGCAAACCGCGCATGTTAAATACGAAATTGCGGCTATTTTACCCGTTAGCCGGGGGCTGACAATCAATGTTTACACAGGAGTTGCTCCAGCTCGGCAAGTGATGTCACCGTCCATGTCGGTTTAATGTGCGACGGCAATTCCTGCTGATGCGCATTCAACCAACAGGTAGAAAGACCGGCATTCATGCCCCCCAGAATGTCCGATGCTGCGGTATCACCTACCATCAGCACCCGTGAACGATCCGGGTTGCCCGCGCGTTCAAGCGCATGGTCGAAAATGCGCGCGTCAGGTTTTGCCACGCCCACTTCCTCAGAAATAATCAGTAAATCAAAATGATCGCGAAGACCGGTACGCTCGAGGCGAATTTGCTGCAACGCGGTAAAGCCGTTGGTGATGATGCCCATTTTCACCTTGCCTTGCAGGGCATTCAGCAGTGAAACGGCTCCCGGCAGCGGGGCGCAGATCTCGGCCATCGCATTCATAAAAGCGTCGTTTAAATCACCCGCGTTGACGTTCAGGCGTGAAGCCCAGCTTTCAAAACGCTGATGCTGCAACTGCAGTGAAGTGATGGCTCCATTCTGGTAATCCACCCACAACGGCTTGTTCACAGCCTGATAGTCCTGGAAATCTTCTGCGGTGAAGGTCACGCTATAATCAAGAAACATCCGCTGTAAGCCGCTGAACGAATCGAAAGTAAACAGTGTTTCGTCGGCATCAAAGAAAATCCAGTCCCACATCTTCATCGTAAACCCTTGTCTTACATACTGATTGGCAGTGCCATTATGATTGCGTCTTCACGCCCTTCCGCGGTCGGATAGTAGTTGCGTCGAATCGTCGCCTCGTTGAAGCCCAGGCTTTCATACAGTGCGATGGCGGCCACGTTCGAGGCGCGAACTTCCAGCCACAGCGTGACCACGCCGCGTTTTTCTACTTCGTCGATAACCTGTTCGAGCAATTCGCGCCCTAGCCCTCGGCGCTGATACGCCGGATCAACGGCGATATTAAACAGCGTGGCTTCGTCGAGCACGATTTGGGTAATGGCGAAGGCCGCCATTTCGCCGTCTACCGTCAGCTGCAGGTTGAGATAACGCTCGCCCTGATTGCTGGCGAGGGTCTGCTCGCTCCACGGGAAAGCGTGAGCACGCTGCTCAATCAGCAGGGCGCGGGGTAAATCAGTCTGGCTTAGGGAAGAAATCGTGTTCATGGGCGCAAATTTGTTGCCAGAGTTCGGCGCGGGCCGTCGCGCTGGACTGCAATTGTTCGAATGTCGGGCTGATGACCTGCGCACCTTCCAGCGCGACCGGTTCACTTTCGCCAAGACGCCAGCTGTTACAGCGACCACCCTCAGGCAGCATTGCGACGCGTTCCGGCGTCAGCTGTAATACCTGATCCGGCGTTACGGCCAGCGCACGGAGGATATCGTTCACCAGCGGTTCGGTCAGCGGCGGCAGCGTTTGCGCCACCATCACCAGACGAATATGGTCAGGTAGAGAGATAGCGATTTCGCCCTGTAAAACCGCAGGACGACGCAAAGACCACTGGGTAATGCCCAGTTGCTGTAGTTGCCAGTCTCGTCGGGATGTCATCGCGGGTTTCTCCTGTCTGTCAGGCGCGGAAATATAGCAAATTCGTCGAACTTGCGCCAATAAAGCAAGGAGGCTCACGCGCAGAGAAGGCAGATAGTGTGTATAATCGCGGCCGTCGTTTATAGAGGATTACGCGTTATGTCTGCATTGACCCCGGCAAGTGAAGTCTTGCTGCGCCACAGTGATGATTTCGAACAAAGCCGCATTATGTTTGCCGGTGATCTGCAGGATGACCTGCCCGCTCGTCTGGATACCGCGTTTAGCCGCGCCCATACGCAACAGTATCACCACTGGCAAAACCTGAGTCGCGAGATGGGTGAGAACGTACGCTTTAGCCTGACGGCAGAAGCGGCGGACGTTGCCGATTGCGATACGCTGATTTACTACTGGCCTAAAAATAAGCCAGAAGCGCTGTATCAGCTGACCAACATTTTATCGCTGATGCCGATTGGCACCGATATTTTTGTGGTCGGTGAGAACCGCAGCGGCGTGCGCAGCGCTGAGCAGATGCTTGCTGAATTCGCCCCGCTGAATAAAGTCGACAGCGCGCGTCGCTGCGGCCTGTATCACGGTCGTCTGGAAAAACAGCCGTCGTTCAACGCCGAAGACAATTGGGCTGAGTACCCGCTTGACGGTCTGACCGTCAAAACCCTGCCCGGCGTGTTCAGCCGCGATGGCCTGGATACCGGCAGTAAGCTGCTGCTCTCCACCCTGACGCCACACACCAAAGGTAAAGTGCTGGACGTAGGCTGCGGCGCGGGCGTGTTATCCACCGTGCTGGCAAGCCATTCGCCGAAAGTACGCCTGACCCTTTGCGACGTCAGCGCTGCGGCGGTCGAAGCAAGCCGTGCAACGCTTGCCGCTAACGGCCTCGAAGGTGAAGTGCTGGCAAGTAACGTCTTCTCTGACGTGACCGGCCGTTTCGATATGATTATCTCCAACCCGCCGTTCCACGACGGGCTGCAGACCAGCCTTGAAGCTGCTCAGCAGCTGATCCGCGGCGCGGTACGTCATCTGAATAGCGGTGGTGAATTGCGCATTGTGGCCAACGCCTTCCTGGCCTATCCAAAAATTCTGGACGAAACCTTCGGCTTCCACGAAGTGATCGCGCAGACAGGCCGGTTTAAAGTCTATCGCACGGTGTTGACTCGCCAGGCGAAGAAGTAATTGCTTATCCCGCCCGCAGGCTTTGACTTGTGGGCGCTCCCACCGCACTCCCCTTTCTGTCGAAAAGCGCCCATTTTTATAGCGATCGGAAAATTCTGCTGCAATTAACTGTTGACGAAAATCCGAAAACCACTAGAATGCGCCTCCGTGGTAAAGATTCTTTTTAAGAGTCGATGGTATGCGACGGTGGCGGAATTGGTAGACGCGCTAGCTTCAGGTGTTAGTGTCCTAACGGACGTGGGGGTTCAAGTCCCCCCCCTCGCACCATATACCACGTAAGATATTGCTCGCACTGGGCGAAGGTGGCGGAATTGGTAGACGCGCTAGCTTCAGGTGTTAGTGTTCGTAAGGACGTGGGGGTTCAAGTCCCCCCCCTCGCACCAACGAGACAATATCAAGATAAGACGACTGTGCGAAGGTGGCGGAATTGGTAGACGCGCTAGCTTCAGGTGTTAGTGTTCGTAAGGACGTGGGGGTTCAAGTCCCCCCCCTCGCACCAGCTTCTTATCTCTCTTTACTCTCTCCCTGATTTTCTCATTATCCCATCAGTTTCAAATTCATCATCACCAACATCATCCCGCTTATCAACGCAAATGCCGATGGCAACAACACAAAATGCCGCAGCTGACGATGCCAGATCATCACACAAGAAAGCAGTAAACCCAGCGCTATCAGACTTCGCCAGGTATCGATTGACAGACCGGCAAAGCCCAACCCGGCTAAAAGCACGCCAGGAATCAACACTCCCCACCCACTGCCTAACGCCCGCTGCAACATGGTTTTGACTCTCGAAACAATAATAATAACCAATATCATATGATAATTTTTATCATTTGCAAGATCGTGCTGAAAACCGTCGCGCTCTTTACTTTCACGCAGGTGACAGTGTTGCTTTAAGGTGATAAATTGTGCGGATTATACGAATTGATTAGTGTTACTGATATTTTCGCGCGAAACGTTCCCGTGTGAAATGTGTCATTCCTGATGCTTAGTGTTTCTGCAATCACACAATAAAAACGATTTCCTGACATGACATCACAATCCTGGCGTTCGCTGCGCGTTAAAAAATATCAATTTTCATTACGACTTTTTTTATTTCTTAATTTAGCTTCATCACTTTTTTCTATGCTTAGCCCGGTGTATTCCATTTCGGCGATCACCCTTCCGCTGGTACTGATAACCGTTATCAGCGCGGGTTTGCTGCTGGGTCATTGGGCCTGGGCCGAGAAAAAAATTAATATTCCCGCCATCTCCATTTTGTTTGGCTGCCTGTGGGCCTGGCATATCGCCATTAAATTACCCTTACTGGATAACGCTAATTTTAACTATCTGGTGATCGCTTTATTAAGTGTGCTGTTTGTTGGTGCAATTGCTTTTTCTAATAATATCATCGCCTTTACGTTTCATTCTTTGCCCGTGCTTATCACCTGCCTCGTTCTTGGCGAAGGCGATCAGTGGCTGCGCATGGTGTACTGCTTTGCCCTGCCGGTTATTGGCATTTCCATTCAGAGCGTGATTCAACGACGCAACGATAACTTTGCCCAGGGGCTGATGTACAAGCTGCTGGAAGAGCGTCAGACCCTGAACGACCTGAGCATGCTCGACCCACTGACCGGGCTTTATAACCGTCGTGGTCTGCAAAACCGCCTTGAAACACTGATGTCGCTGGATGCCAGCGGGCATTACGTCTTGTTGCTGGATATCGACTATTTCAAAGCCTACAACGACCATTATGGGCACATGATGGGCGATCAGGCGCTGATCCAGGTGTCGGCCGCGATACGCAATGTCGTGCGCTCTCGAGACATTGTGACCCGATACGGCGGCGAAGAGTTTATGGTGTTACTGACATCCACCACGGCGGATACGGCCCTGGAAACGGCAGAACGTATTCGCCAGCGCGTGTACGACCTGAAAATCCCGCACATGTTTAACCACAGCGTCGCGACCAATGTGACGGTCAGTATTGGGCTTGCGCCGCTACTCGGCGAAGATATCGACGGTGCGCTGGCGCTGGCTGACAAAGCGCTGTACGAAGCCAAACATCTGGGGCGTAATAACATTCTGACCAGCGAAGCGCTGCAGGGTGCATGAAGTGCAGTAGATGCATAAAAAGGGTTGCGATTGTTTATGTCTATAGCTAGGATTGGCAATCATTATCATTTAGATTTGTATCCAAACTACACTCATGGCCTACCGTTCTGCACCGATCACTGACGATATTATCTGGCGCACCCCGCTCTTTGAGCGTGAACAAGGGCTTGCGGCATCGTTGCAGAATAAATTTACTGAACACCGCCCTCATCTGTTGGATTTCATTCGCCTTGACGAACCTCATCCACATCAGGCGATGACGCTGGCGAAGTGGAGCAGTTACAGCGAGCTAACCACGCTGTGCGCGCTGTATTCCGATCATATCTATCGCAATAATCCCACTCAGGCGCGGGAAAACAAACCGTTGTTGTCTCTGTGGGCGCAGTGGTATATCGGGCTACAGGCGCCACCACTGATGCTGGCGCTGCTGACTGAAAAACGGGCTCTGAGTCTTTCTCCGCAATATTTTCACGTTGAATTTCACGAAACGGGCCGGGCCGCCAAATTTTGGGTCGATGTGCAAGAAGACCCTTATCTGACACTACAGTCTTCGCTGATTCGCATGGAAAACCTGGTAACGCAGACGCTGGTGCCAGTTATCGAAGCTCTGGAAGCGACCGGGGAGATCAACGGGAAACTCATCTGGAGCAATACTGGCTATCTCATTAACTGGTATCTGGGTGAAATGAAAACGCTGCTCGGCGATGAACAGGTCAACAGCCTGCGTCAGCATCTCTTCTTTGAAAAACAGTTCTCCGATGGGCGGGATAATCCACTGTGGCGCACCGTGGTGATGCGTGATGGTCTGCTGGTGCGTCGCACCTGCTGTCAGCGCTACCGTCTGCCAGACGTCCAACAGTGCGGCGACTGCACGCTGAAATAATCACTTCTCTGAATACGAAAAGACCCGGTAACGCAACGCGACCGGGTCTTTTGTTTTGCCTTAACTAAACCTTACGCAGCCTGTTCAGCTTCTCCCGCTGAGCGCTGCGCTTCTTCGGCTTCCTGTTCCAGCAGCTGCTTCTCGTACACTTTGAAGAACGGGAAGTAGATGATGGCAGACACGCAGGCCAGTAGTACGACCAGGATCACGGCGCGGAAATCCCAACCTAACGCCCATGCGGCACCGATAGGGGCTGGCGCGGTCCATGGAACAACGGAAATCACGCGACCAATCAGATCCAGCTTCATTGCGGCCCAGGCCAGCGTGGCGTTAACCATTGGTGCCAACAGGAACGGAATGAAGAACACAGGGTTCATCACGATTGGCGTACCGAAGATGACCGGTTCGTTGATGTTAAAGATGCTCGGTACCACGCCCAGACGACCAATCGAACGCAGGTGTGCGGACTTACTACGCAGGTAGCAGAACACAAGCCCCATCGTCGCCCCAGAACCGCCGATAACGATAAAGAAGGTCCAGAATGCTTCCATAAAGATGTGCGGCAGTGGTGCACTTTGCGCCAGCGCCGTCTGATTCACACCGAGGTTAGTCAGCCAGAACATCTGCAGCATGCCGGACACGATAGCCGCACCGTGAATGCCAGCAAACCACAGCAGGTGACCGATCAGGACCGCCAGCAGAATGGCAGGCAGGGAATCCGCAGCGGATACCAACGGCTTAAAGATAGACATGATCGCCTGAGGGATCAGCATATCGAACTGGCTCTGGATGAACAGGCTCAGCGGATACAGCGTCAGCACGACGACCAGCACCGGGATAAGCAGATCAAATGAGTTTTTGATCATCGGTGGCACCTGATCTGGCAGGCGAATACCGATGTTGTGAGCCTTGAGGAAGCGCATCATTTCTACGCAGTACACCGCAACAAGGATGGCGGTGAAAATCCCCGTACCTCCCAGGCTGTGAACCGGCAGCGTGCCGTCAGTCTTCGGCGCAGCAACCAGCAGGAACGCCATGATCGACAGCATCGAAGCCATGAAGGGATCAAGCTGGAAACTCTTTTCGTAGTGTCTGCCCAGGTTGTAGGCAATCGCCGCACAGATATATATGGACATAATGCCCATGGTCATATCGAACGGGGTCAAAATGCGGCCTTCAAACTGCTTCGCCATGTCCAGCCACGCGCGGGCAAAGCCCCAGGTGGTGTCAGGCGAGAAAGGAGGATAAGCAAACACCAGCAGGAACGAGCCGACAATCATAAATGGCATCGCAGAGATGAAGCCATCACGGATTGCCATCACATGGCGCTGGGACGAGATACGCCCGGCGACAGGACTGATATAGTTTTCTACAAATCGGAAAATCAAATTAAACGCAGCATGGTTAGCAGACATAGCAGCTCTCCTGACGAACGATAGACGTAAGCACAGCGACGGTTAGTGTGCCGTGATGTGCAATCTCGAACTGTGAGTTCACTACCACGCCGGGGGGTTGGCCCGATCTACAGCAGATAAAGATAGATTTCATACACGGCTCTTATTTTTTTAGCGATACAGAGGAAGTTACGCATTCAGTATTAATCGGCATGACACACTTCTGCAACCGGTTACTGTAACCGGTTGCAGTGAATGTGAAGGGGATCGAGAAATCAATGAAATACTGGGAATACTCATCCTCTTATTTACAGCCTCAATTGCTTGTGACAGATTAATTTCGTTTATATCAGGAGAGAACTATGAGTTTGCAAACCGTGCGGCAATTTTTCGCTGACCGCGCCCCCGATATCGAAATTATAGAACTGAATCAGAGTACTGCGACCGTGGCACTTGCCGCAGCGGCCCACAACGTGGCACCAGGTCAGATTGCGAAGACGCTGTCATTGAAAGTCAAAGATGAAGTCATTTTGGTTGTGGCGAAAGGCGATGCGCGCCTGGACAACAAAAAGCTTAAATCGGCATTTGGTGCCAAAGCCCGGATGCTCAGCTGCGATGAAGTCGTCACCTGGACCGGACACCCCGTTGGTGGCGTCTGCCCTTTTGGTCTGGAAAATCCACTGACCGTTTACTGCGACGTTTCCCTGAAAGCTTTTGACGAAGTATTACCTGCCGCTGGCGCAACGCACAGCGCGGTACGTATCTCTCCTGAACGTCTGGCAGAACTTACCGATGCCACCTGGATCGACGTCTGTTTGTAAACTCAGTCAACAAACCGTCTCACCAGTTCACATTCAGCACCTGTAACGGCAGATAACGCAAGATATCTGCCGCACAGAGCAATCCCGTATAGTTCTTCACCCCGAGCTTATTCATCGCATTGAATTTATGCGTGCGAATAGTTTTTGGATTCCGCGCCATCTGAACGGCAATCTCCGGAATGGAAAAGCCCTTTCCCATATAATAAAGAATCGCGCGTTCCGTCGGGCTTAATCCTACCGAACCTGAAATAGTATTGAGCGTCTTACTGGCCGAATGCAGCGACTCTTTCTGGGCTATTAAGCCGTTAATTTGCATCAGAAGCTTTTCAACTGAAGAGGTTTTGCACCATACCGCATGTACTGGGACAGGTAACAGGTGGTGAATTAATGTCGCCTGTCCTTCATCCTCTGCGAGCAGGACCCGAAGTGCATCAGGCTGCATACAAGCAAGTTCGGAAAAAAAGCGGATACTTTGTTGGCGTGAGTCACGCGTCCCCGCGACAGAGTAAATCACCATGTCATAGAAGTGCTGCTCTGTCTGCGCAAACCATTCCTGACTGTCTTTATAGACCTGCAATTCGTAAAACGAACCCGCACAACAAGAAAAGAGCCCGCGCAGCCCTGCTTCCGTCATTACACAGTTTTCAACGACAGCGACGTGTTTATTTGCGGTGCGCTTTTCCATGGCATTGGCTCTCCCCATACGGGAAGGAGATTCAACTCCTTCATCCCCTGTTCGCTGTTGAGCCAGGCATATAACTCTGCGTTACCGCGCAACGACAAGCGACGCATGGCGCTATTTTTCTGCGCGCTAATGGTCCTGTTGCTTTTTCTGAGCAGCATAGCTATCTGATTGACACCCCAGCCTTTAGCAAGCAATCGTAAGGCCTGACGCTCTGCGAGAGATAATGAGGTTTTTAATCCCTGAGGAGAGAGTGCGGGCGTGGCTTCAAGCGACATCAAAGACGTACTGATGCGATTCGCCTGGGAACCCTGATCGCGAATGGCTGCAATAAGTTCAGGAATAGATTCTACATCAGAAAGTAAGATACTTTCCGGGCGCAACAAATATTCAACTGCGAGCGCATAATGGGCTTGATTCAGCATAAAGACCCAACGACATTCTCTATACTGCGTCATTAATGAATAATACTTTTCGCAGAGCGATTTAACCTGAAAACGATCGCCCGACAGATCACATACAATCAAACTCGTTCGCAGCAGTTGCATTGTCGTGAATTCATCGACGTGATGATGGCAACTGACCTCATATTCGGGAAAGTTGTCTTTCATGATCGACACAAGACCGGCTTGAATGATGGGGACATTGCTGATCATTACGCCACATCTATTAAATACCGTGAGCATAACACCTCCCTTTTATGTTCCTGAATTATTTACATAATTGATTAAAACCATCCAATCATTCATGATTGAAATTATTCTAAGGACGCTTCCATTGACTCGGACTATAATTTAATTTGTTGTAACGTTAAATAAAGGCAGTAACGGACGAAATAACCCTTCAACATTAGCATATTAAGAATAAATACTCCATCGACTAACATCCAGAGTGAAATCTCCAAATAATATTCATCAAGAAAATAATTATATGCTTTAAGCTTATTTCATTTTTTCCCTGAATATTTTAGGCGGCATCCCTGCATAGCGCCGAAAAAAGCGAGAGAAATAGGTGGCATCGCTAAAACCTAAGTAATCAGAGAGTTGTATAATCGACATGCTGGTGTATTGCAGACTCCGCTTCGCTTCAAGCATTAGCCTTTGATGTAACACATTCAGCGCACTACAGTTATGAAATTCATGGCACAAATAATTCAAATGTGTGACGGATAAACCCACCGCCTGTGCGTAATCGGACATAGGAAGGTGTTCCCGATAATGGCTTTCAATATGACGGGCAAACTGTTGCATCACCGCGCGTCGGCGTTCCGCCCGGCCTTCTGCAGGCAGCGCTCCCTGACACTGGCGATTGAGCCACACCAGCAGCGCGCTGAGCATCGCGTGCAGCATTAATTCGCGGGCGTCGTTATCCTGCTGATATTCTTCCAGCAACGTCGAAAACAGTGTGCGAATGTGCGACCGGGAGTGCGTTACACTGACGCAATGTGGCTGATTCAGGACCCCAAGCTGGCGGCCAAACTGAGCGTCGAATTGGCTGAGCAGCGGTAACGATAAGGACAAAACGTAGCCCTGCGTACCGGGCGAAAAACGAAAACCGTGCACGCACAGCGAAGGCACCACCTGAATGCTGGCTTCCTTTACGACTTTCCTTTCTCCTTCGATTTCAATTTCGGCCTGCCCTTTGTGCAGATACAGAAGCTGCACCATTTCCGCATGCTGATGCACGCGGATGTGCCATTCATAAAGGCTGCTTCGCTGATGGATAGATTCGCAATGCAGAAGCTCCGGCGTCGGCCAACCAAGTTGTTCACCATACAGCTTAAAAACGGGGATCGTGCTCTGTTGCGTCATACACACTCCTGCGGCAGGCGTAATTAACGGACCGTTTCGTAAGGCAGGCCCACATAGTTTTCCGCTATCGTCGTCAGCCCGGCCCGTGATCCTAAATAATAGCGGCGATCGGCTTCCTGCATTTTTCGATCGAATGGACTTTTATCTTGGAAATCATGCAGTAAATGGGTCATAAACCAGCTGAAACGTTCACCTTTCCATACTCTATTGAGGGCAAACGAGGAGTAGCTGGCGAGCAAATCTTCGCGCCCGTGATGGTAGAACTGGCAGAGAATTCGCCATAAATAGTTCACGTCAGAGGCCGCAAGATTCAACCCTTTTGCGCCGGTGGGCGGCACGATATGCGCCGCGTCGCCGACCAAAAACAGTCGGCCAAACTGCATCGGCTCGACAACATAGCTGCGCAGTGGCGCAATGCTCTTCTCAAGTGAGTGACCCGTCACTAACTTATTAGCCAGCTCGGATGGCAAGCGGCATTTCAGCTCCTCCCAGAAGCGCTCATCGCTCCAGGCGTCAACGCTCTCGCTAAGTGGCACCTGCAAATAGTAGCGACTCCTGGTTAGTGAGCGCTGACTACATAATACAAACCCGCGTTCATGATGGGCGTAGATAAGCTCCGGATTCACCGGAGGCGTGTCGGATAACAACCCCAGCCAGCCAAATGGCCACTCGCTTTCATATTCACGCAGCACCGATTTCGGGATACTTTGACGCGACACGCCGTGAAAGCCATCGCAGCCCGCAATGAAATCGCAGTCAATCCGACAGGCTTCGCCCTGTTTTTCAAAGGTGACAAAAGGCTTGTCCGTTTTCATATCGTGCAGCTCAACGTGACTCACGCCGTACACAATCGGTGCGCCGCTGCTGGCACGGGCTTCCATTAAGTCACGCGTCACGTCGGTCTGGCCGTACACCATTACACTTTTACCCTCCGTGAGCTCACTCAACGGCACCGGGATCCGCACACCGTCAAACAGAAACTCCACGCCATGATGTACCAGGCCCTCCGCATCCATGCGCTGCGAAACGCCCGCCTGGCGCAGCAAATCTACGGTACCGCTTTCCAGGATCCCTGCCCGGATACGACCCAACACGTATTCCGGGGTCTGACGTTCGAGGATAACCGTGGCAATCCCGGCATTGTGTAACAGCTGTCCAAGCAACAGCCCTGATGGGCCCGCCCCGATAATCGCGACCTGCGTTTTCATGAGTTCCGCTCCAGAATGGTTAATTATTTGTTTATTTTTTGTATCTATAAAGTGTCTTATTGCATTTTTGATAAGCTGGAGCGGAAAAAGAAGGGCTTAAATCAGGCAAAACGTGCACTTTTCAACGATCTTGTGAAATTGTGGAGCAGTTCAAAAAACAGACGCTTACCGGAGCTCATATTCACAATGTTTGATCTCGCCGGGCCTTGCTTCATGCGGCATTCAGGTAAAACCTGGTTTCAGAACCTGAGAATAGCCAACCAAGAACGGTCGTTATGGAAGCAGATTGCGCAGAGCAACGAAAAGTCACCCGGTTATGTATTCAGTGCGCCTTGCTGCTGCTGCAACACGGGGCAGAGAGCGCGCTGGTTGAGGAGCTCTCAACCCGGCTAGGGATAGCACTGGGCATGGACGGCGTGGAAAGCGCCATCTCCTCGAACGCTATTGTATTGACCACGATTCTGGACGGGAAATGCCTGACCTCGACCCGCAAAAACAACGATCGCGGCATCAACATGCACGTGGTGACTGAGGTCCAGCACATCGTGATCATGGCCGAGCACAAGCTGTTGGATGCCAAAGATGTCGATAAGCGTTTTGCGCAGATAAAACCACTGCGCTATCCGCGCTGGCTGGTTGTCACTATGGTTGGCCTCTCCTGCGCCTGTTTCTGCAAACTCAATAACGGCGGTTGGGACGGAGCCTTTATCACCCTCTGCGCCAGCACGCTGGCCATGTATATTCGCCAGATGCTGACCCATCGCTCGATGCACCCACAAATAAACTTCTGCATCACCGCGTTTGTCGCCACCACCATTTCGGGGCTGATGCTGCGTCTGCCCGCGTTCGAGCAAACGTCTACAGTGGCGATGGCCGCCAGCGTGCTGCTGTTAGTGCCAGGCTTCCCACTCATCAACGCCGTCGCCGATATGTTCAAAGGTCACATTAATACCGGGTTGGCTCGTTGGGCTATCGCCAGCCTGCTGACGCTCGCCACGTGTATCGGGGTCGTGATGGCGATGACGCTGTGGGGGCTGCGCGGATGGGTATAATCGATTTTTTGCAGGCGTTGTTGCAAGACATGCTGCTGTCCGCCATTCCCGCCGTGGGTTTTGCGATGGTGTTCAACGTGCCGCACCGCGCGCTGGCCTGGTGTGCCCTACTGGGTGCTATCGGGCACAGTTCGCGGATGGTCATCATGCTGGCAGGGATGAACATCGAATGGGCGACGTTTATCGCCTCAATGCTGGTTGGCAGCATTGGGATCCAATGGTCGCGCTGGTATCTGGCGCACCCTAAAATTTTCACCGTCGCTGCGGTCATTCCCATGTTTCCGGGGATCTCCGCCTATACCGCGATGATCTCCGCGGTGAAAATCAGCCACGTCGGCTACAGCAATGACCTGATGATGCTGTTGCTGGAAAACTTCCTCAAAGCCACGTCGATAGTCGGTGCACTGTCGGTGGGATTATCGATCCCCGGTCTGTGGCTGTACCGTAAACGCCCGCGCGTCTGACCTGGCTGCCCGTACGTCGCCTGGGGAATCTCCTCCCGCGGGCTGGTCTGTGCTACTATCAGCCCATGTTATACCTGTCGTCGTTTTGTTTGAGTAATTGCTATGTCCTCCAGAATTTTAACGTCCAGCGTCATTGGGATTGATGCGTTTCTGCGCGATCCTGACGGCGTGTTAAACAATGCCGAAAACGGTGCTATCGCGGTGTTTGCCAATAATGCACCGGCGTTTTACGCCATTGCGCCCACTCGCCTGGCACAACTGCTTGAACTGGAGGCTACACTCTCCCGACCGGGCAGTGACGTGGTGCTGGATGGTCAATTCTTCGACGAGCCGACGACCGCACCGGTTGCGGTGCCAATGGGCAAATTCGCCATGTATACCGACTGGCAGCCGGATGCTGATTTTCAGCGGATGGCCGCACTGTGGGGCATCTCGCTGACGCAGCCCGCCACGCCGGAAGAGCTGGCCTCTTTTACCGCCTACTGGCAGGCGGAAGGCAAAGTGTTCCATCACGTTCAGTGGCAGCAGAAACTGGCGCGCAGCCTGCAAATCGGGCGCGCCAGCAACGGCGGGCAGCCGAGACGTGATCTCAACACGCTCTCCGAACCCGATAATCAAATTCCCCCAGGTTTCCGAGGTTAATAATGAAAAATGTTGGTGATCTGATGCTGCGCCTGCAGAAAATGATGCCGAAACATATTGAACCGGCATTCAAAACGGGTGAAGAGCTGCTTGCGTGGCAAAAAGAACAGGGCCAGCTACGTTCCGCCGCGCTGGAACGTGAAAACAGGGCGATGAAAATGCAGCGGACGTTCAACCGCTCCGGCATTCGTCCGCTGCACCAGAACTGTTCCTTTGATAACTACCGCGTGGAGAGCGATGGACAAATGAACGCATTATCCAAAGCGCGTCAGTACGTCGAAGAGTTCGACGGCAACATCGCCAGCTTCATCTTTTCTGGTAAACCCGGCACCGGTAAAAACCATCTGGCGGCAGCCATCTGCAATGAGCTGCTGCTGCGCGGGAAATCAGTGTTAATCATCACCGTGGCCGACATCATGTCCGCGATGAAAGACACCTTTACTAACCGCGAAACCACCGAAGAAAAGCTGCTAAACGATCTGAGCAATGTCGATCTGCTGGTGATCGATGAGATCGGCGTTCAGACGGAATCGCGCTACGAAAAAGTGATCATCAACCAGATTGTCGATCGCCGATCCTCGTCAAAACGTCCGACCGGTATGCTGACCAACAGCAACATGGACGAGATGAATAAGCTGCTGGGCGAACGGGTTATGGATCGTATGCGTCTGGGCAACAGCCTGTGGGTGATTTTCAACTGGGACAGCTATCGCAGTCGCGTGACGGGCAAAGAGTATTGAGATTTTTCCGAACCCGGGCAGCGCTATACTGGCCGGGTTTAAGCCAACTGAGAAAAACCGATGAATACTGCTAAACGTCTTCTTTGCACCGCCGCGCTGACCAGCGCCCTGATCTCCACCAGCACCTTCGCGATTTCCCTGAGTGACACGCTTTCCAGCGCCGCCAGTGAACTGAGCGGCTCAAGCTCTTCTACATCAGGTACAACTTCACTGTCATCGCTGACCAGCCTACTTAACGGCAGTGGTACAGCGTTGAGCGCCGACAACATGAACAACGCCGCGGGTATTCTCAGCTACTGTGCCCAACAGAAACTGACCTCCGTTACCGATACCGAAAACGTGAAGAACCAGGTGCTGGATAAACTGGGCCTGGACACGGCTCCGGAACAGAAAGCCGATACCAACTATATGGACGGTATTCAGGGCCTGCTCAACGCTCAAAACGGCCAGCAGCTGAACCTGAGTTCACTGGGTGATTCCGAGCTTGGAAAACAAGTAAAAACCAAGGCTTGCGATCTGGTGCTCAAACAAGGCGCTAATTTCCTCTCCTGATCCGCGCTAAAGACCCGCACACACCGGATGTGAGCGGGTTAAAAACCCCCCACTTCTAATCTAATTCTGAATCAGCGCACATTTTAATGACGCTATAATTGCAGCCATATGGCACTGCCATTACAGTGTAGGGTCAAAAAATAGTGTCGGGTCAGCGGATGGCCTGTGTGACTGAGGATGTGCTGTGTCCGAGCTTGTGTCTATTGCTCTGTTTCTCGCTTCTGTGGTGGTTTATTCATGGAAAGCAGGACGTAATACCTGGTGGTTTGCTTCCATCCTGATGGTGCTTGGCCTTTTTGTGGCCCTGAACCTCACCCTCTACGCCAGTGACTACTTCACCGGCGACGGCATTAACGATGCCGTGCTCTATACCCTGACCAACAGCCTGACCGGCGCGGGTATCAGCAAATATATCCTGCCCGGCATTGGCCTGGTTCTGGCGCTTGTTCTGGTCTTTGGTGGACTCGGCTGGGTGCTACGCCGTCGTCGCCATCATCCGCATCATCTTGGCTACAGTGTCCTGGCGCTGGGGCTTGCTCTCGCGTCAGTGGATGCCAGCCCGGCATTTCGCCAGATAACCGAACTGGTAAAATCCCAGTCCCGCGATGGCGATCCGGACTTTGCCGCCTGGTATAAAGAGCCGTCGAAAACCATTCCGAATCCGAAGCTGAACCTGGTGTATATCTACGGTGAAAGCCTCGAGCGCACCTATTTTGATGATAAAGCGTTTCCGAACCTGACGCCGGAACTCGGTAAGCTCAAAAACGAGAGCATCGATTTCAGCCACACCTTGCAGCTGCCGGGTACCGATTACACCATCGCCGGAATGGTCGCTTCCCAGTGTGGTATTCCGCTGTTTGCGCCGTTCGAAGGCAACGCCTCGGCCTCAGTCTCGAGCTTCTTCCCGCAGAATATTTGTCTCGGCGACATCTTGAAAAACTCCGGTTACCAGAACTACTTTATGCAGGGTGCTAACCTGCGTTTCGCCGGGAAAGATGTATTCCTGCAATCGCACGGGTTTGATCATCTGTACGGCGCGGAAGAGCTGAAAACCCTCGTTCCGGACCCGAGTTACCGCAACGACTGGGGCTTCTACGACGACACGGTTCTCGACGAAGTGTGGAAAAAGTACGAGGAGCTGTCCAAATCCGGCCAGCGCTTCTCGCTGTTCACGCTGACGGTCGATACCCATCACCCGGATGGATTTATCTCCCGCACCTGCTCCCGCAAAAAGTATGAGATTGGCGGTAAAACCAACCAGTCATTCAGCGCGGTGACCTGCAGCCAGGAACACGTGGCGGCGCTTATCGAAAAAATCAAAGCCTCGCCGTACTTTAAGAACACGGTAATTGTGGTGTCGTCTGACCATCTGGCGATGAAAAACACCGCCTGGGATTACCTCAACAAGCAGGATCGCAATGACCTGTTCTTCGTGATTCGTGGCGATAAGCCGCAGCAGGAAGTGATGGGCGTGAAGCGCAGCACCATGGATAATGGGGCGACAGTGCTGGATATTCTTGGCGGCGATAACTTTATCGGCCTCGGACGCAGCAGCCTGTCCAGTCAGTCGCTGGCGGAAGTGTTCCTCAACATGAAAGAGAAAGTACTGGCGTGGAAGCCGGACATTATTCGCCTGTGGAACTTCCCGAAATCGATCAAAGATTTCACCATCGACGAGCAGAAAGGGATGATTGCGTTCTCCGGATCGCACTTCCGTCTGCCGCTGTTGCTGCGGGTGTCAGATAACCGCGTGGAGCCGCTGCCTGAAAGTGAATACTCCGCCCCGCTGCGTTACCAGCTGGCAGATTTCGCCCCGCGCGACAACTTCATGTGGATTGACCGCTGCTACAAAATGGCCCAGCTGTGGGCGCCGGAACTGGCTCTTTCTACCGACTGGTGCGTGTCTCAGGGCCAGCTTGGCGGCCAGCAAATCGTGCAGCACGTCGATAAAGCCCAATGGAAAGGTAAAGCCGCGTTTAAAGATACCGTTATCGATATGGAGCGCTATAAAGGCAACATCGATACTCTGAAAATCGTCGATAACGACATTCGTTATAAAGCGGACAGCTTCATCTTCAACGTCGCCGGTGCGCCGGAAGAGGTCAAACAGTTCAGCGGGATTTCACGCCCGGAAAGCTGGGGCCGCTGGTCTAACGCACAGTTGGGCAATGAAGTGAAGATTGAGTACAAAACGCCGCTGCCGCCGAAATTCGACCTGGTGATCACCGCCAAAGCCTATGGCGAAAATGCTGACAAACCGATTCCGGTGCGGGTCGGAAACAGCGAACAAACGCTGACCCTGGGCAAAGACGTCACCACCACCACGCTGCATTTCGACAACCCGACGAACAGCAATCTGCTGACCATCGCGCCGCCGGATCCTCAGACCACCAACGAGGGCAATATTCTCGGCCACGCCCCACGCCAGTTGGGGATTGGGATGGTGGAAATCAAAGTGGTGAAATCGGAAGGGTAAAATCAAGGGGGAGCTTAAGCTCCCCTCTTTTTTGCCCGCTGGCGCGATGCAGACCGGACCTACACAATCAGGTTTGGTAGGCCCGGCAAGCCTGCGCCGCCGGGTATTTGCGTATCAGAAGGTTTCCCAGTTCTCACCGTTTTCAGTCGCTGCGGCTTTACGCAGAGTCTTAACCGGCACACTGGTTTTCGGGGCTGATGACTCACGCCTGGCCGTCAGCTGCGACTGCTGAATACGAAACACCGCTACCGCCTGCGTCAAACGACTCGCCTGCTCTTCCAGTGCGGCAGCTGCCGAAGCGGACTCTTCCACCAGCGAGGCGTTCTGCTGCGTCACACGATCCATCTCGGCCACCGCCAGGCCCACCTGATCGATACCCCGGCTCTGTTCGTCAGATGCCGACGCGATTTCACCCATGATGTCGGTCACGCGGGTTACCGCATTCACGATTTCGTCCATGGTTTCACCGGCACTTTCCACCAGCGTGGAACCGATATCAACCCGGCTCACGGAGTCTTCAATCAGGCTCTTGATTTCACGTGCCGCCTGGGCGCTGCGCTGCGCCAGATTACGCACTTCACCGGCGACCACCGCAAAACCACGGCCCTGCTCTCCGGCACGTGCGGCTTCTACCGCAGCGTTCAACGCCAGGATGTTAGTCTGGAAAGCAATGCCGTCGATAACGCTGATAATGTCGGCAATCTTCTGCGAACTACTGGTAATATCGCGCATCGTTTGCACCACATTATCCACCACTTTGCCGCCCTTCTGCGCCGTTTCCGATGCGCTCAGCGCCAGATGGCTCGCCTGACGGGCGTTTTCGGCGTTCTGTTTCACCGTCGCCGTCAGTTCTTCCATGCTCGCGGCCGTCTCTTCCAGAGAAGCGGCCTGCTGTTCGGTACGGGAGGAGAGATCGTTATTGCCCATCGCAATTTCGCTGGCACCGCTGTAAATCGCATCGGCACCATTACGTACTTCGCCGACGGTACGCACCAGCTCGCTCTGCATATGGCGCAGAGAATCCGCCAACTGGCCCATTTCGTTGCTGCCATGCACGTCGATAGGCTTCACCAGGTCTCCCCCAGCAATATGACGAATACTGTCGATCACCCGCGTCAGCGGTTGGATCAACGTTTTGTGGATCCCAAGCCAGACCACAACGATCACCGCCAGCACCGCGATCAGTACGCTTACCAGCACCCAGATCGCCTGAGTGTATGAGCTACCGTTATCTTTTACTGCCAGTTCGTAAAGATGATCGTTTTGCTGGAAATACGTCACATAGGCTTTCTCGAAGCCATCCTGATAGCCCTGGGTCGGCTGATCGAAGAAGTCGTTGATCTTACCCGCACCGAGTAGCTGGATAAGCTCCGCCAGCGCGCCGTGATAGATATCGTAATTGCGTTTAATGTCGAGCGCGGCCGCTTCACTCTGGCGTGGATCGCGCGGCTGGGCTTCGTATTCTGCCCAACGCTTTTCCGCATCATTGAGAGAAGCGGTGGCGACCTTCATCAGATCCGCCACGGTCGCGCCGCTGCCGATATTGTTCTGATCCATCATATAGCGGATCCCGGCGCGGTTGAGGGTGTTACGGGTTTGCAGGAGTGCGACCCAGCTACCGTTCAGCGTGGCCTGCTGCTGGCGGATGGTTTGCAAAACGGTGAAGTTTTCTTTGTCGTGTTTCAGCGCGTTAAAGAACAGACCGCCGGATGTCAGTTGTAAAAGGCCAAATATGACCAAAACCAGCACGAGGCTGGTCACAATTTTAATACGGTTTAACATGTTGTCTCTATACCAGTGGGAAGTTAACAGTTATTCGGCCTGAAAAGAGAAAACTTTAAGGAAATTCCTGCTGTATCACATTTACGACACGTACTTTCACTGGCGCATTTCACTATCTGCGTCTACCGCACCGCCGGGCTGCGATACACCCTAAATTATGGTACAAAGTATCATTCATAATTGATTGGTTGATACTGCATATGGCCTGGACAATCGACATCATCTCCTGCATCACCGACCGCTTTATGAGTCTGACGGCCACTGAAAAGCGCATCGCTCAGTTTATTCTCGACGATGTCGCCAGTGCCGCCGAACTGCCGATCGCCGAACTGGCGCGCTTGACCCATACCAGCCAAGCCTCCGTCACCCGCTTTGCCCGCGCGCTGGGTTGCAAGGACGTGCGCGAACTAAAGCTGAAACTGGCGCAGTCGCTGGCGGTCGGTCAGCGTTTAATTCTCGACGTTCCGGATCTCGAAGGGGTGCAAGGAATTTACGAATCCATCATTAGCGTGCTGGAAACTAACCGTCGCGCCCTCAACGCCACGTCACTCAATCAGGCGGTGAGCTGGTTGAGCAATGCCCGGCAGATCCTCGCCATTGGCATGGGTGGGGGGTCCACTATTTGCGCGCAAGAGATACAGTACCGCCTGTTCCGCCTCGGCCTTCCGGTGGTAAGCCAGAACGACGGGCTGTTGGTTCGCATGATGTGTTCATCGGTGACGCCGCAGGACGTGGTCGTGGCGCTGTCGCTGGGCGGATACACCCCCGAAATTACCGAAAGCGCCGCGATTGCCCGGCAATATGGGGCGAAGGTGATTGCCATAACGCCGGAAGATACCCCGCTCGCGGAGCAGGCCGATCTGGTGCTGCCGCTGCTGGTGAGGGAAAACGACTACATCTTTAAGCCCAGTACCTCGCGTTATGCGATGCTGGCGATGATCGATGTGCTCGCCACCGAACTGGCAATGGCGAACAAGGCGCAGGCCAAAGATCGTATGCGCCGTATCAAACTGGTTCTCGACAGCCATCGCGGCGGCGCTGACCGCCAACCGCTTGGCGATTAATGCGCCGCGTGCCAGGCCTGCATAAACCGTCGCGCCTGCTGGCGCGTCTGTTCAACGGTCTGCCCGGCGCGATACAAGTCACTGCCCAATCCCGCGCCTGAACAACCCGCCGTCAGATAATCTGACAGGTTATCCGGTGTAATGCCTCCCACCGCAAGTACCGGAACCTCCGGCGGTAACACCGCTTTGAGTGCCGATATGTAGGCAGGCCCAAACGCCGACGACGGGAAAATCTTCAGCCACTGCGCTCCGGCCTCCAGCGCCGTAAACGCCTCGGTGGCGGTGGCGCAACCGGCGCACACCAACATGCCATTTTCCACCGCGCGACGAATGACCGCAGGTTGGGTATTTGGGGTCACCAAAAGCCTGGCTTTGGCGTTCACCAGCGTCGTCACCTGCGACACGTTCAACACGGTGCCTGCACCAATCATCGCCTTCTCATCAAAACGGGCAACCGCCTGGGGGATGCTGCGCTGCCAGTCCGGGGAATTAAGCGGGATTTCGATATAACGAAAACCCTCTTCGATCAGCGCCTCGATATGGGAATCGGCTTCCTGCGGCGTGATGCCGCGCAGGATAGCCACCAGCTTAACGTCGTGCATCGATAATCCTCCCTATTCCCTGTAAGAATGCCTCTTGCGCGCCGCATTCGTTGACCGCGATATCCAGCCGGGCAAACGCCTGCCGGTAGCGCGGGCTCAGCACCTCACTCGCCACCAGCGTTATCTGCTGCGGCTGATACTGCCGTGTTAGCATGGCCACTTCTGCGCCAATCAACAGCCCCGAGAGAGCATCGCTCACCGCCGTTTTTTCCAGCACGCCCAGTACCCAGGCCGCGCGGGTAGCGAAGAGCTGATTGACCAACGAAGGCATATTCAGCCCTCTCTCCAGTCCCTGCACAAATGCGGTTTCATCAGGCTGCTGAGACGGTAGCCCTTTACCAATCAGCGAGTGGTTCATCAATAAATGATGCAGTTCACCGGTCATTGCCGTGTCAAAACGCGTGACCTGCCCTCCGCCTTCAACGCTGATCCATTTACTGTGGGTGCCCGGCATCACGTAGCAGTGAGAAGGAGCCAACTGCATCGCACCGAGCAGCTGGGTCTCTTCACCGCGCATCACGTTATACTCCCCGTCTTGCGCCCATTTCAGGCCAGGCACAATCCAGACCTGCTCTGCCACTTCGCAGAGCTGTTCCCCGACCCGGTGGAGCGATACCGGGCACGGCAGATATCCTGCCAGACGCCAACCGGCTTCACTGCCAATCATTCCAGCCATCAGCACCGGGAGCAGAGCCTCCTTTCGCCACGGGCCAATATGGCGGGCGAACAGTTCAGGTGCTTCTCCTGCGGTCATCTGCGTTACGCCACAGGGCACATTCAGCGTATCGATGCAGGTCCCACTTTCTATAAGCCAGGCCCGCAGGTGCGTGGAACCCCAGTCAACGGCGATATAGCGTTCCATTGTTAGCCCTCCGACGGCTTGCGCTTACCAATCGGCAGCGGCGGCGGTGTCGGCTGGCTTTCACGTTCGCGGGTGATCATCTCCAGCGCGTCTTCACGACTCATGCTGCTGGCAGGGGTTATCAGCGTCACACCGACACCTGCAATCAGGCTCGTCAGCACCGACGGCAGACAAGGGTTGCCCCAGAAGGCCATCCAGCTGCTGTCCATCAGCACCACCATCGAGGCAATCGCACCACCGGCCAGGGCGGCGACTGCACCCTGCCAGTTAAAGCGCGTCCAGAAGCGACCGAGCATCGTGCAGATAAACATGCCGGACATAATCATGGAGATCATTTTGGTGATGTAGCTGATGATGTCGTTGGACGTCAGAGCAAAGACCAGCGCCAGAGCGATAACAACCACGAGGAAAATCCGTGACGTGCGAATCGCCTTTTCCGGCGCGGGCATGTGCCCGGTGACAAGGGTGTAGAGATCGCGCAGCATAATCGACACCGCGGCAATCGCATCCGAACTGCCGGAGGACATATTGGCCGACATCCCGGCAATCAGCACCGCCATTGCCAGCACCGGCGGCAGGACCTGAGTCGCAAACAGGAAAGCGAAACCGCTGTTTGCAAGCTCGGGGTTCATGGTCCAGACCGCCATGCCGATAATTGCAGGCAGGAATGAAAACATCAGGTACAGCAGGCCCGTGATAGTGAAGGACTGACGCACCGAAGAAACGGTCTTTGCGGAGTAAATACGCTGACGATAAGACGGCGTGGCCAGCACGCCGACGGCTATAACCAGCGCCAGTGAAAACGCGGGTAACGCACCGAGTTTATCGACAGCAAACAGGCTTTGTGCCGCCGGATCTACCGCCTGTTGAATATGGCTCCAGCCACCGACATGTTGCACCGCCAGAACCGCCATCAGAATAAAACCAACGAACAGTACAATAGACTGAATCGTATCAATCCACACCACGGCGGAATATCCACCGATGCCAACATAAACAATAAATGCAAAGGCAATAATAACCTTGGCGACATTAATATCAATTCCACTGGCCCACGCAAGATATAATCCGCCACCCAATATATGGGCACCAAGCCAGCCAATAGAAGCGATAAATATCAACACGGCGACCAGGTTCTTTATTATTTTGCTGCCACCGGTGTAATAAGACATCTCTTCGCTCATGGTCATAAAGCGGAATTTACGCACCGGCGCAAAGAGCCACGCCACCAGCAATATACCGACCGCACCGCCCAGACCATACAGCATTCCGGCCCAGCCGTTGATATAACCAAACCCTACGGCACCCACGCTCGATCCCGTGCCAACCATGGTGCCCACCGTGGAGCCCAGCGTCAGGATCATCGGCAATGAGCGCCCGCCGAGCAAGAAGTCGTCCCCGGTTTTTTGGTGTCTGGAAACATACCACCCTAGCGTAATCATGGCGCAGGCGTATATGCTAAACCAAATCAGAAATGACATACTGTTCATAATTCACATCCAATATCAGAAATAATATCCGGCGTTGCAAATATTATGCGTTAACGTGATGGCCACCTGAAAAAAGGTGTAGAAAGGCCAAGAGTACTTTCAGATAACATTCCGAAAATGTACCGCTTTTACATTTTTATAATTGACGTAGGCCCCCTTAGTTGAGGGCCGCTGGCTTATATCCGGGAAGCGTTATAACAGGTCACATCGACTTCGACTTTACAGTCGACGACTAAATCCGCGACACAACAAATACGCGCCGGGGGATTTTCGCCAAAGAATTCACGGAACACTTTGTTAAACGACTGGAAATAACGTGAGTCTGTGAGGATCACTTTAACGTGCACAACGTCTGCCAGGGTATAGCCCGCTTCGCTCATGATGTCGACGCAGTTCTGAATGGCCAGTCGGGACTGATCGACAATGCCGCCTTCCACCACTTCGCCATTTTTCATCGGGGTCTGACCGGAAACATACAGCCAGCCTCCCGCCTCCACTGCGCGTGCGAAAGGCAGGTGCTGACCACCGGTGCCCGTTCCGCCTTCTACGCCATAACGTTTAATGCTCATCTTCACTCCTTCATCGTGTCCTGACGTCGCAAGAATCGCCCTGCGCGCCCGATAATACGTTTATCGCTACCATAACTCATTACGCCGTTCACCATCACCGCGTCAATCCCTGCCGCCGGTTGTTTCGGGTCAGAGAAGCTCGCTACATCGCGTACCGTCTGCGGATCAAACAGCACCAGATCGGCGTAATAGCCCACTTTTACCAGTCCTCGTTGCGGCAGCTGAAAACGCGCCGCCGACATACCGGTCATCTTATGCACCGCCTGGGTCAGCGGAAACAGCTGCTCATCACGGCAATAATGGCCCAGCACACGCGGGAACGCGCCCCATAAACGCGGATGCGGCATCGGATCATTCGGCAAGCCGTCGGAGCCGATCATCGTCACCGGATAGCACATCACCCGCCGCACGTCCTGTTCATCCATGTTGTAGTAAATCGCCCCCGCAGGCATCAGCTGCAGTCCAGCCTCATGCAACGACAATTTCCAGCCATCTGCAATTTGTTGCAGCGTCTGCCCGGCCACTTCCGGATGTGGCTCAGACCAGGTAATGACAATGTCGAACTCATCGGTAATTTGCTTCATATCTAGCGTCGAGGAGCTTGCCGAATACGGGTAGCAGTCGCAGGAGATATCCTGGTGCTGGCGCATCTTGTCGAAGAATGCCAGAGTCTCCTTTGTCCGCCCCCAATTCTTCGCCCCGGCGCATTTGTGGTGCGACACAATCACCGGCACTTTGCCGTGACGACCAATGCGGAAAGCTTCATCAAGTGCTTCAACAATAGGCTCAAATTCAGAACGCAGATGGGTGGTGTAAATCCCCTTCTCCGCCGCCAGCTCTTCTGCCAGCGCCATCACCTCTTCAGTGGATGATTGGTTCGCGCTGGCATAGGCAAGGCCAGTACTCAGGCCGAGTGCCCCCTGCTTTAGCGCCTCGCGAAGCTGCGTACGCATTCCGGCAATTTCACTATCGGTTGCGGTGCGAAACAGGTCATCCATATGGTTATTACGCAGCGCCGTGTGACCAATCAGCGTTCCGACGTTCACCACCGGACGCGCCTCTTCCACCGCGTGGGCATAAGCTTCAACGGTGGGATAGATGAAGTGCGGTTTCTCGCCCAGCAGATTCATTGGGTCCGGCACGTCACCTTTCATCACCGCCGTCGCCGCGCTAATCCCACAATTGCCCACGATAACCGTGGTGATGCCCTGGCTAATTTTCGGCAGGTATTCCGGGATACGAATAACGTTGATGTCATCGTGGGTATGCACGTCAATAAAGCCCGGCGATAGCACACGCCCCTGCCCCTCAACTACCTGCTCCGCCTCAACGTCGAGTGTTGTCGCAATCGCCACGATCCGCTCATCCTTAACGGCCACATCGGCGCGATACTGCGGACCGCCGCTGCCGTCTATCACGGTGACTTTTTTAAACAGCCAGTTCACCTTCATAATGCCTCGCTCTCATTCTGTTCTGCGGATAAGTTAACCATTTACAAGCCGTAAAAACAGTGAAAAACTACGCAAAGCGACTAACAAAAGATGATACTTTTATTCACAAACAAACCGTAAAATAACAAATAAAGATAAAATTCATAATGTTATAAATGATACAAACACATAACCACATTCAACACTGAGAAGGATAGTGAAATGAAATACCATTCCGATACGGTTATCCCTCACAAATCTGCTCTGCTCTTTTCCCCTGCCAACGTGCTGGCCGAAGACGTATGCCTGCCCGCCGCCGTGATTAAAAAGGCAGCACTGGAAAACAATATTCGCTGGATGCAGAGCTATGCCGACGCACGGGGTGTCTCGCTTGCGCCGCATGGCAAAACCACCATGACACCGTGGATTTTTCAGGCTCAGCAGGACGCTGGCACATGGGCGATCGGGGTGGGCAGCGCCTGGCAAGCCAGCGCCGCGATGGCCAGCGGTATTCAGCGCGTGCTGATGGTTAATCAGTTGGTGGGCAAAGCGAACATGCAGGTGGTGGCTCAGCTAAAACAACACTATCGCGAGACGGATTTCATCTGCTGCGTCGATAGCGAGGCCAACGTCAACGCGCTTTCAGCCTTCTTCGCGGCACAAAACCTGGTGCTGGATGTCATGGTCGAGCTCGGCGTGCCGGACGGGCGCTGCGGCTGTCGTACGATTGAACAGGGGCTGGCACTGGCGCAGAAAATTGCCCAACTGCCCGGTCTTCGCCTGCGAGGCCTGGAGCTGTATGAAGGCGTGCTGCACGGCGATAATCCGCAGCCACAGGTTGAAGCTTTGCTGCGCGATGCAGCGAAACTGGCCTGCGAGATGGCGCGCTACGTCGACGGTGAATTTATTCTGACCGGAGCAGGCACCGTCTGGTATGACGTGGTATGCAACATCTGGCTGGCCGCGGAAAAACCGCCAGAGTGCCGGATCGTTATCCGCCCAGGTTGCTACATCACCCACGATGCCGGGATCTATGACGAAGCTCAGCAACAGCTGAAAGCCCGCGACCGCGTGGCGTGCGATATTGGCGGCGATCTGACTTCCGCACTTGAGCTTGTCGCGATGGTGCAGTCGGTCCCCGAAAGCGACCGCGCGGTCGTTAATTTCGGCAAACGCGACAGCGCCTTCGATGCCGGACTGCCGCAGCCCGTCGCCCACTACCGACATGGCGAAGCGTTGACGTTTACGCCAGGCGCTATCACCAGCACCGGCATTATGGACCAACACTGTATGCTCAAACTGGCCGAGGGCTGCGATGTTCAGGTCGGCGATATCCTGGTGTTCGGTACTTCGCACCCGTGCCTGACGTTTGATAAGTGGAAAACGTTACTGCTGGTCGACGATGCCTATAACGTGGTTGAGGAACTGGACACGCTATTCTGATTGTCGAGCATGACCCTTGACCCTCTACCGCGGGGAGAGGGTCAAATTACGTTGTGATCTCAATCACATATTTAACCCTGCGCTCCACCAGCCCCAACCGCTCGCCTCCACAAAAGACCGCTTAACTGCCCATACAACCACTCACCCATTTTCCCCCTTCTGCACGCGCGAAGCTCTGGCACCATAGCTCGCAGCATCAATACCTCCAGAAGTCGTTGTAACACTTCACTCATTCTTATAAACGCCAGGTTTTGAACTATGGATATGAAAAAACTTCTCAAGCATGTGCCGTGGGCCATTATTGGAATCATCGGGGCGTTCTGCCTGTCGGTGGTGGCCCTGCGTCGCGGCGAGCACGTCAGCGCCCTGTGGATCGTGGTCGCCTCGGTCTCGGTGTATCTGGTGGCCTATCGCTACTACAGCCTGTACATCGCCCAGAAGGTGATGAAACTCGATGAGACCCGTGCCACGCCTGCAGTTATCAATAACGATGGTCTGAACTACGTCCCGACCAACCGCTACGTGCTGTTCGGGCACCACTTTGCGGCGATTGCAGGCGCAGGCCCGCTGGTCGGCCCGGTGCTGGCAGCGCAAATGGGCTACCTGCCCGGCACGCTGTGGCTGCTGGCAGGCGTCGTGCTGGCCGGGGCGGTGCAGGACTTTATGGTGCTGTTTATCTCCTCGCGCCGGAACGGTTCGTCGCTTGGCGAAATGGTAAAAGAGGAAATGGGCCGCGTGCCGGGCTCGATTGCCCTGTTCGGCTGCTTCCTTATCATGATTATTATCCTCGCGGTACTGGCGCTTATCGTGGTGAAAGCCCTCGCCGAAAGCCCGTGGGGCGTATTCACCGTCTGCTCGACCGTGCCAATTGCGCTGTTTATGGGGATCTACATGCGCTTTATTCGCCCCGGCCGCGTGGGCGAAATCTCGGTTATCGGCATCGTGCTGCTGGTTGCTTCCATCTGGTTCGGTGGCGTAATCGCCCACGACCCGTACTGGGGCCCGGCGCTGACCTTTAAAGACACCACCATCACCTTCGCACTGATTGGCTACGCGTTTGTTTCTGCGCTGCTGCCGGTGTGGCTGATTCTGGCCCCGCGCGATTACCTCGCCACTTTCCTGAAAATTGGGGTCATTGTCGGCCTGGCCCTCGGTATCGTTATCCTCAACCCGGAACTGAAAATGCCTGCGGTGACGCAGTACATCGACGGCACCGGTCCGCTGTGGAAAGGTGCGATGTTCCCGTTCCTGTTTATCACCATCGCCTGCGGTGCGGTATCAGGTTTCCATGCGTTGATTGCCTCCGGCACCACGCCGAAGCTGCTGGCGAATGAAAAAGATGCGCGTCTGATTGGTTATGGCGCGATGCTGATGGAATCCTTCGTGGCGATCATGGCGCTGGTTGCGGCGTCTATCATCGAGCCGGGCCTGTACTTCGCGATGAATACCCCGCCTGCGGGCCTCGGTATCACCATGCCGAACCTGCACGAAATGGGCGGCGAAAATGCGGCGATGATCATGGCGCAGCTGAAAGATGCCAGCGTTCACGCCGCGGCAACGGTCAGCTCTTGGGGCTTCGTTATCTCGCCTGAGCAAATCATGCAGACCGCGAAAGACATCGGCGAGCCGTCGATTCTGAACCGCGCCGGTGGCGCACCGACGCTTGCCGTCGGTATCGCCCACGTGTTCCACAAAGTCATGCCGATGGCCGACATGGGCTTCTGGTATCACTTCGGCATCCTGTTCGAAGCGCTGTTCATCCTCACCGCGCTGGATGCGGGCACCCGTGCGGGCCGCTTCATGTTGCAGGATTTGCTCGGTAACTTCGTGCCATTCCTGAAGAAAACCGACTCTCTGGTGGCGGGTATCGCCGGGACGGCGGGCTGCGTCGGCCTGTGGGGTTATCTGCTGTATCAGGGCGTGGTTGACCCGCTGGGCGGCGTGAAGAGTCTGTGGCCGCTGTTCGGTATCTCGAACCAGATGCTGGCGGCCGTGGCACTGGTGCTCGGCACCGTGGTGCTGGTGAAAATGAAGCGCACCAAATACATCTGGGTCACCGTGGTTCCGGCGCTGTGGCTGCTGCTGTGTACCACCTGGGCGCTCGGTCTGAAGCTGTTCAGCGCCAACCCGCAGTTGGAAGGCTTCTTCTTCATGGCTAACCAGTACAAAGCGAAAATTGCTGCGGGCAGCGCTGACCTGACTGCTCAGCAGATTGCTAACATGAACCACATCGTTATCAACAACTACACCAACGCGGGGCTGAGCATCCTGTTCCTGGTAGTGGTTTACAGCATCATTTTCTACGGCATCAAAACTTGTATGAAGGCGCGCGCTATCGACGCGCGAACCGACAAGGAAACGCCGTATGTTCCGGTGCCAGAAGGTGGCGTGAAAACCTCTTCACATCATTAACCGTATTCAGCCCCGCTCAGGCGGGGCTTTGTCTTATCAGGATGAATTATGTTTGGTAACTTAGGTCAGGCAAAAAAATATCTCGGTCAGGCGGCAAAGATGCTGATTGGCATCCCGGATTACGACAACTACGTCGAACACATGCAGACCAATCATCCGGATAAACCGTACATGACTTACGAAGAATTCTTCCGCGAGCGCCAGCAAGCGCGCTACGGCGGCAGTGGAGAAGGCGGCGTACGCTGCTGTTAAAGGAGAGACAATGAATCCGATCCCCGTCACCCTACTCACCGGTTTTCTCGGCGCAGGTAAAACGACCCTGCTGCGTCACATTCTCAACGCGGATCACGGGTTCAAAATTGCCGTGATCGAAAACGAGTTCGGCGAAGTCTCGATGGACGATCAGCTGATTGGCGATCGCGCCACACAGATAACCACCCTGACCAACGGCTGTATTTGTTGCAGTCGATCCAACGAACTGGAAGACGCGCTGCTGGATCTGCTCGACGGTCGCGATCGCGGCGATATCGAATTCGACCGGTTGATCATCGAATGTACCGGCATGGCCGATCCCGGCCCGATCGTGCAGACCTTTTTCTCACATGAGATCCTCTGCGAGCGCTACATGCTCGACGGGGTGATAGCCCTGGTCGATGCCGTTCACGCCGACGATCAGATGAATCAGTTCACGCTGGCGCAGTCGCAGGTAGGCTACGCGGATCGCATTCTGCTGACTAAAACCGACGTGGCGCAAGACTCAGAAAAACTCTGCGAGCGCCTGACGCGCATCAACGCCCGTGCACCGATTTACACCGTGACGCACGGTGATATTGACCTCGAATTATTGTTCAATACCAACGGCTTTATGCTCGAAGAAAACGTCATTCAGCCTAAGCCGCGTTTTCACTTTATGGCGGATAAGCAAAACGACATCTCATCGATTGTGGTCGAGCTCGATTACCCGGTCGATATCAGCGACGTTTCCCGCGTAATGGAAAACCTGCTGCTCGATTTCGCCGATAAGCTGCTACGTTACAAAGGGATGTTATGGATTGACGGCGAGCCAAACCGCCTGCTGTTCCAGGGGGTGCAACGCCTGTACAGCGCCGACTGGGACCGCCCGTGGGGCGACGAAACACCGCACAGCGTGCTGGTGTTTATCGGCGTTCAATTACCGGAAACAGAAATTCGTGCGGCATTTGCGGGGTTGCGCAAATCTGCCTGAGACAATGCCGTCGATAATGGCGGCATTATCATTTTTTAAATACTCAATACCCACCGAATAGTCCTGTTTATCATTTTATCATTACGCCATCGCATCTAACCTTCGATTAAAATATATAAACAGCCTCACTCATTCACTCCACCAATATATAAGAGGGCGTATTACCCTTTACATATCGTTATGCGTGTCGGCGCTATTGTCAGAATTATTGAAGATGTGTAACGTATGCACAAAATCTGGGCGTTTCGTATCAGGAAGATAATAATGTACAGCAACAAGAATATTATTGATGCTCTTCAAGTCAATAAGATCATGGCAGTCAAACTGGATGAGGCATTATCAGGGGTAAAGGATGACGTCCTGGCACAACTGGGAAGAATTAACGCCGGTGCAACTCGTCTTACCTATTACGCCTCATGCTTCACCGATAACTACCGGGATGTCTGCTCAAGGCTCAGAGATGAGGATGTTCGTTTTCTTTTTGGCATTGCTCAACTGGTGAAAAGAAGAAATGTTATTTTTGATATGATACATATGTATATTGACTCAATCATAAAATACAAAAGCTATGAAAGCATTCAGAATATAAAGCGGCATTTAATGAGACTAGGTGTTAAGATCTCCGTGACTAATGCGACCAACGAGGGATTAAGTTTTGCCATCACTACCGCGATTTGTTATGGCTTTGGCTTTAGACCTGCCGTACAAGGCAAACTCAATAAATATTCGATAGCGGCGTCGATTGCAAGCATCGCCGGGGTGTATGGCCTGGTACAAGAGGCAGCAAACTGTGCTAACCATATAAAAAAACACAACCCTTTATACTACCATTCGCTATATTCCGCTAAGCTTGAAATGATGTATTTTTTAATTGAGCCACTCATTCGTCAAGGAGAACTCACGAACAGAATATCAATCACTGATGAAGATGCCGCCAGACTCATTGCGAGGTTAGTATAATGAAATGTCTAAAAGAGTGGCTAAAAGGACAACTGGTTCTATTTTTTTTAACCTTCATCATACCAATCATTATTTTACTTTTTGGCGCATTGGTCAGTGAGTTTTTCCCCGATTATACATTATCTGCCACAGCAATTTTTATTGTTGCCCTTTACGCTTTTTTATTTTGGTGTGCCAGAAAAAACTAGCTCCAAGAGGGGCCACACTCCAGGATTATCAGGCGGTGCCCGGTCGCCTGATTGAAACAAACAAATTACAGCAGCGGTTCCGGCAGTGCCACCACCCATAACTCGCTATCAGACGCCGGTTTTTCCAGTGGTTTCACCGCAATCGTCGTCGCCACCACTTTATCCTCCACCGTCAGCTTGCCCTGCCCGCTTACGCGATAATCCTTCAGCTTTTTGCCCTCAACCGGCTGTTGCATCACGGTTTTCACTCCGAAATCATTGTCGTTCGCCACCGCCAGGGTTTTGCTGTCGATCAGCGCCAGGCCTTCGGCCTTTTCCTGCTTCCAGCCGAGTTTCCGCAGATCAACCGCCAGAGTTTTGCTCGCTAAAGTGATCCCGCGTTTCGCCAGTTGATCCGCGCTATCAAACTCCGGATATTCACCCGGCTTATCAAACGCCGCCAGATCGCTGGCCTGGCTCAGATCGACCTTGTAGATGTTATTGCGCATCACGTCATCTTTATCGCCGCCCTGCTCGATCAGCAGGATGTGGTCATTATCCAGCGCCACGATATCGCCGATTTTGGCATCGCTGTTTTTGCTGTAGACGTTATCAATCGGATAACCGTACATTGCGGTTTTACCGGTCGCCGGGTCAAAACTCACCAGACGGGTAAACAGGGCTTTCTTCTTGCTCTTGCCGTCAATATCCAGCGTGCTCTGCACGGCGGCGATAATGCGCCCATCCGGCATCCGGGTGATGCCCTCGAAGCCACGGTTTGGCTGGCGCCACTTGATGATATTCGGCAGACCACCGGCAATCGACTTTTCACCGTCCAGCGCCTGCGGGCCGTGCTTCGCGATGATTTTGCCATTGCCATCGACGTTAATCATGAACGGGCCATATTCATCACACAGCCAGAAACCGCCTTTGCCGTCCGGGGTGATGCCTTCGGTATCCAGCCCGCGGTTATCGCCCGTCAGCGTTTTCAGGGTATCACTCAGCGCCACTTCGTTGGTCGATCCAATCACCCCACTTTGCAGCGGAAGACCGTTGATATTGCCTTTCTCATCATGCAGCGGACGCAGATGGGTCGCTTCGGCTTTGCCGTTTTCAACACGAATGGACATCAGTAACGGCGTAAAGTCTGGGGTAACAAAAATTTTCGCTTCGTTCTTACCCACGCTCGGCGAATCAGCGTTCGGGCCGCGATCCGTTACCGTCGCAAACGTCAGCGCATCGCCTTGCTTACCGGTAAACAGTAAACCAGAGCCAATCCCCACCGGTAAACCGTTCGCAAACGCGCTGGAAAACGCACCGCTGTAATTGACGTGTGAGCCTTCAGGAAAACTCACCACAAAGCGCTCCGCGGTGGGCTCCGCTGCAAAGGATGAGAGAGAAAGGGTACTGCCAACCACCAGAGAAATAAGTTTAATTTTCATGTTGTTGTCACCTTTTTATGAATGTGAAACACCATAAGAATGTGACATGACAGAAAGATGACGGGAAGGTGACAGAATGAGGATCCCCACTCTCAATTTCGTTCGCGAATGAGCACACCAGTGAACTCCATCACACTTCCGCCATGTGCTTTTCCGCTATCAGTCCCTCCCTGTCAGGCAACCGCATCGTAACGCATTGAAATACCGTTGAGCTGCTCTATGCCTACGCCAATTCATTCGAAAAAAACTATCAATAACCCCTACTATCCAATTGGATTCCAAATCACTCATTTCTCAGAATGGATGTATATCCCAAAGCATTCAGGAGTTTTTATGTCTCATTCCGTGATTAACAATACCCCCTACGAAGCCGTTGAAATCATTAATGCCGTTAAGCCAGGTTTTACACCGCGCATCGCGTTTATCCTCGGCTCCGGCCTTGGGTCGCTGGCCGATAAGCTCGACAACAAGACCGTCATCTCTTACGAAAAACTGCCCGGCTTCCCGGTAAGCACCGTGATTGGTCATGCGGGCGAAGTCGTGATGGGCTCGCTGCACGGCGTGGACATCATCTGCATGAAGGGTCGCGGGCATTTCTACGAAGGCGTCGGGATGGGCATCATGACTCACGCGGTGCGCACCTTTAAGCTGCTCGGCTGTGAATTTATGTTCTGCACCAACGCAGCTGGTTCACTCAATCCGACTATCCCTGCCGGAAGCCTGGTGGCGCTGAACGACCACATCAACACCATGCCGTCTACGCCGCTGGTCGGGCCGAACGACGATCGCTTTGGCCCGCGTTTCTTCAGCCTCGCCAACGCGTATGACAAAGACCTGCGCGCAAAACTGCAGCACACCGCGGGTAATTTGGGCCTGACGCTGCACGAAGGCGTTTTCGTTTCCTATCCAGGACCGAACTTCGAGACCGCAGCAGAAATTCGCATGATGCAAAACATGGGCGGCGATGTAGTCGGCATGTCGGTCGTGCCGGAAGTTATCGTGGCGCGCCACTGCGGCCTGAAGGTGCTGGCGGTATCGGCGATCACCAATATGGCGGAAGGCCTGAGCGACGTGGAACTGTCTCACGAACAAACCCTGAAATGCGCGGCGATGGTCACCGATGATTTCATTCGCCTCATTAGCCAGTTCGTGAAGAGCTGCCGCTAAATTCCCGTCCAGCGGCGGGCGCTCGGCCCGCCAGGAGAAGTGCAGATGTCAGAAAATTACTCTCGCGGTAATCTGAACGCGATTTCGTATCTGAGCTATTACTTTGTCGGCGCGCTGGTGTCGACACTCGGCATCGTCCTCGGCCCGCTGTGCGCCGCGTTCAACAAAGATCCGAGCTTTATCGGCCAGGTCTTTACGTTGATGAATATCGGCATGTTCGTGCCGATTATGCTCGGCGGTATCCTGATGAAAAAATGGGGTCTGCAAAAGCCGCTGGTGATCGCCGCCGCGCTGACCATCCTCATCAGCGCCCTGCTGTTCGTCACTCCAACGCTGACCATGTTTAGCGTGGCGGTCGCTATTATCGGCGCCTGCGGCGGTATTTTCATGACCATCGGCAGTTACCTGGTGGTGCGTATCAATCCGGATGAGAAAAGCCGTTCGTCGAGCCTGATTTTCACAGACTTCTTCTTCAGCCTGGCCGGTGCCACGCTCTCGTTCCTGTTGGCGTGGCTGTTCAAAATGGGTGCAAGCTGGATTGCGATGTACGGCATTATGGGCGGCCTCGGCGTGCTGATGCTGCTGCTGACGCTACGTAGCCGTTACCCCGCTACCGAAGCTCCGCTGGACACGCATCAGGATGCCGTGACTCACGAACCGTGGGGCCGCTCGGTATGGTTGTTATGTGCCGCGCTGTTCCTGTTCCTGTTGGCTGAACCGATTTTCACCCTGTGGACACCTGGCTACCTGCAATGGCGCTTCCAGTTATTACCAGAACAAGCGGCGCTGTATACCACCGTCTATTGGGTGACGAAAGCGACCGGCCTGTTCCTCAACCAGTTCACCGTGAAATGGATGAAGCTGCGCACCTTCCTGCTGATGTGTACCGCCGTCGGGCTGGGCTCGATTGCGCTTATCAGCAACAGCACCAATACCACGCTTATCTTGATTGCCTGCGGCGCGTTTGGCTTCTTTAACTCCGGCCTGTTCTCCGGCCTGATGAGTTACGGTTCGTTGCAGGTCAGTCGCAGTTCGCCGACCCTGATTTCGGCGCTGCTCACCTGCGGCACCGTGGGCACGCTGCTGTTCGCCACTGTCTCTTCGCTGGTCAACAGCCATTACGGCCTGCACGGCGCGGTCAATGCATCCACCTGCGCGTATGCGCTGTTGATGGTGACGCTGCTCGCCGCCATTGCCTGCAGCAAAGCAGAACGCCTGCATCAGGGCGAGGCGGTCGCGGTTTGACAGCCTTGCGGGAGGGTTGCATCATACCGCCACCCTCCTTCTTTTCGGTGCCCGGCATGCTCGATCCCCAGGCTAATAGCCGCGTTCGTTTGCGGATGTTGCGTTACTTTCAAATCCTCGCCGACGAGCTGCATTTTGGCCGGGCCGCTGCCCGGCTAAACATCTCCCAGCCGCCGCTCAGCATGCAAATCAAAGAGCTTGAGGAGACTCTCGGCGTTGAATTGTTCGAACGATCCAGCCGTAAAGTCGCATTAACTCACGCCGGAAAAGTGCTGAAAGCGGAGGTCGATAAACTCCTCAGTGCCACCGAGCAGTCGCTGAACTACGTGCGCCAGATTGGTCGCAGCGAGAAACAGCACATCAACATCGGCGTTATCGGCAGCGCGATGTGGGGGCCGTTACTGACGCGCATGAAGGTGTTTCGCGAAACCAATCCGGACGTGAACTGGGCGCTGCATGAGTTGGGGCAGCAGGAGCAAACCGAAGCTCTGCGCGCGCGAACCATTGATATCGCCATTAACCGCAACGTTATCCCGCATGTGGAAGCGAAGATCCGCTGTCAGCTGTTTGCCCGGGAGGCAATATGCGTGGCGGTGCATGAGAGCGATCCGCTGTGCGCTCACGCCACGGTTTCCCTGAAAGATCTGGCCGATCGCGCCTTTATCTCGCTTTCCTTCAACCGCAGTGATTTCGCCCGTCAGGTGTATGACAACTGCCTCGAGCTGGGCGTGTCGCCGCTGATCACCCATCAGGTTTTTGAACCACAAACCGCGTTGGCACTGGTCAGCACCGGAAACGGCATATCACTGCTGCCCGAATCCTGCGCGCTTATCCACTGGCCCGGCGTGGCTTTTTTGCAACTCGAAGAGTCGATCCCCGCCGATCTCTACGCGCTGTGGTACGACGAACCGTTGCCGGATCTTTTCGCCCGCTTTTTACAGGCGCTGCGCGACGAATAACGGCCTGCCGCCGTGTGACGCATTATTCAGGGCTATAGTGTAAAAAGGTCACATTCACCCACAGGATGTTTTCATGGACCAGACGGCACTGGCGACGGAAAACAACACAGCACAAAAACCGCCTAACGCGATTCTGCTGGCAGGCAGCGCACTCGGCGTGGTGTTCGGCGATATCGGCACCAGCCCGCTGTATACCCTCAAAACCGTCATCCTCCTTTCCGGCAGCAGTCCGACTGCCCGGCATTATTCTCGGTCTGCTGTCGCTGATTATCTGGACGCTGCTCCTCGTCACGTCGATAAAATACGCGGCCTTCGCGATGCGTTTTGATAACCGTGGCGAAGGCGGGATCATGGCGTTAATGTCGCTGTTGCAGCACAACGGCAAGGGCCGGGCGCTGATCATCTTTGCCGGACTGCTCGGCGCGGCGCTGATTTACGGTGATGGCGCCATTACGCCGGCGATTTCGGTGCTGTCGGCGCTCGAGGGGCTGAACATCGTATTCCCCGAAGCCCGACATCTGATCTTGCCGGGCACCGTGACCATTCTGGTAGCGCTGTTTGCCATTCAGCCCTTTGGCACGGCCAAAATCGGCATCGTGTTCGGCCCAATAATGATGCTGTGGTTCCTGGTGATTGCCGGGTTAGGCATCTGGGGGATAGGCCAGCATCCGGCGGTGCTGATGGCGATTAATCCGTATTACGGCGTGCATTTTTTGCTGTCGCACGGTTTCGTCAGCTTTCTGGTGCTCGGCGGGGTGTTCCTCTGCGTGACGGGGGCGGAAGCGCTGTACGCCGACATGGGCCACTTTGGCAAAAAGCCTATCTGGATTGCGTGGTTTGGCCTGGTGTTCCCGAGCCTGCTGCTGAACTATGCCGGGCAGTCGGCACTGCTGCTGTCCGGTGGGGATATTTCGCACAACATCTTCTTTCGCCTGTGCCCACCTGCGCTGCAAATCCCATTGGTTATCCTCGCCACGCTGGCCACGATTATCGCCAGCCAGGCGATCATTACCGGTGCGTTCTCGATGACACGCCAGACCATCCAGCTCGGCTGGCTGCCGCGTTTGCGGATTAAACAGACGGCTGAAGAAAACTACGGCCAGATTTACATCGGTATCGTCAACTGGCTGCTGATGGTGGCGACGGTGTTCCTCGCTGTGTTCTTCCGCTCGTCCGAGAACCTCGCCGCCGCGTACGGTATCGCGGTGTCGTTAACCATGCTGATGACGTCCGGGCTGCTGTACGTCGCCATGCGGCGGATTTGGCACTGGAACCGCACCGCCAGCGCGCTAGCCGCCCTGCTGTTCCTGACCATTGATATCTGTTTTCTGATCGCCAATCTGATTAAGGTGCTGGAAGGCGGTTATATTCCGCTGCTGCTGGCCGCCGTGATTTGCTGCGTGATGGTTATCTGGCATCGCGGCCACACCGCCACGCTGCGGGCGCTGAACGATACCGGCATGGACACAGAGACCTTTTTCGACAAACTCCGCGAGCACGATATTCCCCGCGGGCCAGGCGCAGCGGTGTTTTTAACCCGCTCACAAAGCGGCGTTCCGCCGGTAATGCGCTGGCATGTGATACGTAATCGCGCGTTGCAGCAGCAGGTGATGGCCCTGACCGTCACCATTCTCAACGTGCCACACATTGCCAATGTGAACCGGTTGGTTATCCGTAAAGCCGCGCCCGGCTACTGGCGCGCGGTGGCCTATTACGGCTTTATGGAACATCCGAACATCCCGGCGTTACAGTACGAAATCAAGAAACGAAACTGCCCGTTTGACCTGGCCGACGCCACGTACTATTTGGGTCATGAAACCCTGGTTGGGCGCGAAGACGGAGAGGGTATCGCTCAGTGGCAGCGCCGCTGTTTCGCGTTCATGGTGCGCAACTGCACACACGCCACGCACTATTATCAACTGCCGGGCGATCAGGTGGTGGAGATCAGCCGCCGCGTAGCGATTTGATGCCAGGCTTTGTACTCCCCCGCCGTCCCGCTCTATGCTTATACCCGTCATACTTCAAGTTGCATGTGCGTTGGTTGCGCTCGTTCACCCCAGTCACTTACCGCCTTCCTGCAACTCGAATTATTTTGGGTATATATCATGGATAAATTAGCTGAACTCAAACGCGCCAAACTTTTGGCGCTCTCATTACTGCTCATTGCGGCAGCCATTTTCGTGACTACGCTGTTTCTGCCCCCTGCGCGGTGGGTCAGCGCGCTGAAAGCCATTTCCGAGGCGGCGATGGTCGGCGCCCTGGCAGACTGGTTCGCCGTGGTGGCGCTGTTTCGTCGCGTGCCGCTGCCGTTCATCTCTCGGCATACGGCGATTATTCCGCGCAATAAAGACCGGATCGGCGACAATCTCGGTCATTTCGTGCAGGAAAAATTTCTCGACACCCAGTCGCTGGTGAATTTAATTCAGAAGCATGAACCGGCGTTGATGATGGGCAACTGGTTCAGCCAGCCCGAAAACGCCCAGCGCGTGGGGCAACATCTGATTAAGGTGATGGGCGGTTTTCTCGAACTGACCGATGATTCGCGCATTCAGGGCCTGCTTAAACGCGCGGTGCATAAGGCGATTGATAAGGTTGATTTAACCGGCACCAGCGCGCTGATGCTGGAAAGCATGACCAAAAACAACCGGCATCAGACGCTGCTCGACGCGCTGATTACGCAGCTGATTGCCCTGCTCCAGCGCGACAGCAGCCGCGAATTTATTGCCCGGCAAATCATTCACTGGCTGGAGAAAGAGCACCCGCTGAAGGCCAAAATACTGCCGACCGAATGGCTCGGCGAACACAGCGCCGAAATGGTCACCGAGGCGGTGAATACGCTGCTGGACGATGTCAGCCAGGACAGCGCGCATCAGGTGCGACATGCTTTTGATAAAGCGGTGAGAAAGCTTATCGACAACCTGAAAATCGATCCCGAGATGGCCGAGAAAGCGGAGAACATCAAACGCTACCTGAAAGACGATGAGACGTTTAACCGCTATCTGGGGGAAGTGTGGGCCGATCTCCGTCAGTGGCTGAAGAACGATCTGCAGACCGAGGATTCGCGCACGCAGAAACGGATTACGGAAGCCGGAATGTGGCTCGGCGAAGCGCTGGTGACGGACGGCGCGCTGCGTGCCTCGCTGAATGAGCATCTCGAACAGGCTGCACGCCGCGTGGCGCCAGACTTCGCCAAATTCCTCACCCGTCATATCAGTGACACAGTGAAAAGCTGGGACGCGCGGGATATGTCGCGTCAGATTGAGCTGAACATCGGTAAGGATCTGCAGTTTATCCGCATCAATGGCACGCTGGTTGGCGGCACGATTGGCCTGATCCTGTGGCTGCTTTCCCAGCTCCCGGCGCTGGTGATGCCATTAATTCATTAACGCTGTGCCCGGCGGCGCTACGCTTGCCAGGCCTACAAAACCGTATCCCCAATAAGCATCAGCGACATCGGTTATGTAGGCTCGATAAGCGTCAGCGCCATCGGGCAAAAAAAACGCTTACCGATCTGCTACTCACGCGTTCGGGTTATTCACCACGAACCGCGTGACGGCGAAGCGGTTGAGGATGAGATGAACCAGAAACACCATCGTTAGCGTTACCAGCAGCGACACCGTGACCGACACCACGCGATAGAGATCGCTGAACACCAGATCCTGTTCGGGATGGAGATTCTGCCCAAACATGATCCCGATGGTGGTGATACTGGCAAATCCGACGCCTGCCCCCACTTTTTCCATCACGTGCAGGCGGGCACTGAACGCCAGCCCGAGGCCAATCAGCGGCATCATCAGCAGCATATGGCTGCTGTGATCGTAGAGGATCAGCTGCACCAGCAGAATATACAGACAGGCCAGCACCACTCCCACCACGCGCCAGAGTGAGCTCAGCACCGCCCCGCGGTAATGCATCGGAAACAGGATAAGGATCCCCGCCATCAGCGCCGACAGTGAATCACTGAGGTCGCAGACCTGGAAAATCACGAAGATAGCCGTCGCCACCGTGCCGGACAGCAGGGATTCATGGCGCACGCGCGCCGCATTCTTTTCAATACGCGGTGGCGGCTGGCGCGGTTCGACGTCGGGCAGCAAAAAGTGCATCAACGCGCTCAGGCTAACCGCCATGACGCTGGCTTCCATATTGGACGACAGCAGCGTGTGCCAGCTGTTGGCGGGGTAGCTCATAAAATTGAGCATCACGCTCTGGCACACCACGCCCATCGAGCCAAACAGAAACAGCGGGCCCTGACTCATAAAGCGAAAACGCATCACGTAAAGCGCAAATACCACCAGCGTCATGACGATCGGCCATTGCGAAAGATAGCCGATGATCAGCACCATTTCGACACAGTTCAGCACCGCGCTGAAGATAAACTGCATCGCGATATGACGGTTAAAAACCGGCACCAGCGACAGCAGCATCACCGGATAAACCACAAAAAAGACGCCGTACTGCACGTTGTAGAAGGTGGAAATGCTGAGCGCAATCATCCCCGCGAAGACAATGCGCAGCGTCTGGCGAAAATCATTGGCGCTGTAGACGATGTTGTCGTGCGGGGTAAAAACCCGCGCCAGGGTGTTAATAGACATAGTGCAGCCAGCTTACGAGGTGAATTTGCAGGCCGGAGAAAAAGCGAGCCAGCACACCTTCGCTGTTATACAGCTGCACCGTGGTGCGCGCGCCGGTCGGCAGCGTTTTGCCAATCGGCTCATCGAGCGCCACGTGAATGCGCATCCGCTGGGCATCGCGCACCCAACGGTTGGACTCTTCCGGCTGCGAAAGCTGTCCACTGACTGCTTCCTGCCCGGCCAAAATCCCGGCATCGCTGCTGGTCACATGGGCGCGGAAAACCTTGCCTGGCAGCGCGTCAAAGACCACCGCCGCGTCGGTTCCGGGCTGCGTATGCCGCAGGCTTTTCTCACGGAAATCCGCCACGATATCGGTCTCGTCGTTCACCACCGCCAGCAGCGCGGTGCCCGCAGAAGCATACAGGCCGGAGCTTAACTGCAAGTTACTGACGGTGCCCGCCGCTTCCGCATGGATTTTCGTCCATCCCAAATCGAGCTGCGCCTCTTCCAGCGCGTTGCGGTATTTTTGCAGCGTGACGTTGCGGTCATCGTGGCGTTCACCGCGCTGAATCTGCAAATTATGAATACTCGCGGTGAGTGAACTCACCGACTGTTCGCTGTTTTGCCACGCGGTGCGGACGTTATCCAGGTCCTGCTGCGACACGTTTTGCATCGTCGCCAGACGCTGATAACGACTCAACGTTGCCTGATTATTGCGGGCGGTGATTTGCGCGGTTTTAAGATTGGCCTGCTGGGAAGCGATTTGCGCGTCCAGCTGCTGGTTGGTGAGCTTCGCCTGTTCCAGTGCTATCTGCGCCGCCTGCACCTTATTGATAAACGGCGTCGGGTCCAGCTCATACAAGAGATCGCCTTTTTTCACCGGGCTGTTGTTATGCACGTAGACGTGGGCCACATAGCCGGAAACGCGCGATGACACAGGGGTCACCACGCGCATGACGGTGGAATCCGGCGTCAGCGGGATCCAGATATCCGCCACAATGAAATAGACAAACATCAGCAGGAAAGAGGCAATACTCACCCTTACCCAGCGGGCAAATTTTTGTTCGGGGCTCATCATTTTTTTAGGTCTTATTTAATGTCGTCGCGGATGTTCCGCATATTGCAGGCGAGTTGGTTAAGCGTGTTGCTGAAGGCATCCATGACGTCGGCAGGTATATTTTCCGTGACCCGCTGTTGGCAGCTTTCGATAACGTGAGTCAGTCGTTCCAGCACTGCACGGCCTTTCGGGGTCAGCATTAACAAGCGGCAGCGTTTGTCATACGGCGATATCGTACGCAGCAGATAGCCCTGTTCCTCGAGATGTATCAGCGTGCGCATCAGCGGCGGCAGTTCAATACCCTGCACTTCCGCCAGCTCGCTGATTGAGACGTTATCACCCAGTTGTTGCAACTGCATCAGCGTCGTCCAGCTGGACTGCGTCAGGCCAGTGTCGGTTATCGCGTTGTCGATAATGGCTCGCCACTGGCGCACCACCATCGCCATGCGCATGCCCATCGGGCGGCGGGCGAACAAAGCATCTTCAGTCATAGGGTCTCCTTAACAAGGCAGGAGAAGACTAATACTTACCCTGATAAGTATCAAGAAACGTCTTAACAAAAGAGCATGGAATGCGAAATAAAAACCCGGCGCTCAGGCCGGGTGATGCAATCAATAATCCTCGCGTCGCAGCCCAACGTCCTTCAGCTGCGCATCACTGAGCCGGTCCAGTTCCCGCCGCGTTTTCCAGATACGCCAGGTTTGCCGCAGCCAGCGGCCCATCAATACGTAGATTTGAAATGGCGCTTTCGCGCGATTCTCATGAAATTCCATCCTGCACCTCCTCACGCTGTCAATGACGCTATTTTCGCCGGGAGAAGGGTTAACAATACAGATTCAAATTGTACTTTTATTTAACATACAGATCCGCTAAAACAGTATCTGCACGGCATTTTTCATGCCAATCTGTACTGGTTTTGCCATCTGTATGGCATCAAATGAGGATACAGCGATGACGCGTTACCAGCATCTGGCGAATCTGATCGCCGAACGGATCGAACAGGGGCTGTACCGTCATGGCGAGAAATTACCGTCGGTGCGCGCGCTCAGTCAGGAACACGGCGTCAGTATCAGCACCGTGCAGCAGGCCTATCAGACGCTGGAAACGCTCCAGCTAATAACCCCCCAGCCTCGCTCTGGCTATTTTATCGCGCCACGTAAAGCCCAGCCGCCCGTGCCAGCGATGTCACGCCCGGTGCAGCGCCCGGTGGATGTCACCCATTGGGATCAGATCCTCACCATGCTGGATGCGCGCCACGACAAATCGATAATCCCCTTCGGCGGCGGATCGCCGGATATCACCCAGCCGAGTCTGAAACCGCTCTGGCGTGAAATGGCGCGCCTTGTGCAACATCATGCCACCGATATTTTCAGCTATGACGAACTCGCTGGCCGTCGCGAGCTGCGTGAACAAATCGCCCGCCTGATGCTCGACAGTGAAGCGGTGGCCAGCGCCGACGACATTATCATCACCAGCGGCTGCCACGCGGCGCTGGCGATTGCCCTGCTGGCGGTGTGCAAACCGGGCGATATCGTCGCCATTGAATCGCCGTCGTTTTACGGCACCATGCAATTGCTGCGCGGTTTCGACATTAAAGCGATTGAGATCCCGACCGATCCACAAACCGGGATCAGCGTAGAAGCCCTGGAAATGGCGCTGGAGCAGTGGCCGATCAAAGGGGTGATTCTGGTACCGAACTGCAACAATCCGCTTGGTTTTATCATGCCGGATGCCCGTAAACGTGCGGTGCTGGCGCTGGCTCAACGCCACGATATCGTCATTTTCGAAGACGATGTTTACGGTGAACTGGCGAACGATTATCCCCGCCCGCGCACCATCAAATCCTGGGATATCGACGGCCGGGTGCTGCTGTGCAGCTCATTTACCAAAACCATCGCGCCTGGCCTGCGCGTGGGCTGGATTGTGCCAGGGCGTTACCACGACCGGGTGCTGCACATGAAATACGCCGCCACCGGCACCAATGTGCCGACCACTCAACTGGCGGTCGCGGCATTCGTGCGCGAGGGGCATTACCACCGCCACATGCGCCGGATGCGGCAGATTTATCAGAGCAATATGGAAACCTACACCTGCTGGCTGCGTCAGTATTTTCCGTGTGGAATTTGCGTCACCCGGCCCGAAGGCGGCTTTATGCTGTGGGTCGAACTGCCGGAAATGGTCGATATGGTGTGCGTCGCAAAACAACTGTGCGAGCTGAAAATTCAGGTAGCGCCGGGCACGCTGTTTTCCGCTTCCGGCAAATACCGCAACTGCCTGCGCATCAACTGCGCCCTACCAACCACCGAGAAACACCGCGAAGTAATGGAAAAACTCGGAGAAGCCATTCATCTGGCGATGGAATAAACGTCGAGTTACTGCCGGGATCACAACCTGAAGAGGGCAAGGTTTGAGTCGGAGAGTTGTCGCGGCATACTCGGGAAAACAACGGATTATGGAGATAAAAATGAAGATTGCGCACGTGGCACTGTGGACCCACGACCTGGACGCACAGGCAGTATTCTGGCAGCGCTATTTCGACGGCACGCCGAATGAGAAATACCTCAGCAAAAATCGTCCAGGATTTGCGTCGTATTTCATTACTCTGGCGGATGGCCCAACGGTAGAACTGATGACCCTGCCGGAATTGCCTGACGCCCCGGAGAACCGCGAGTTTTGCGGCTGGGCGCACATCGCGCTGAACGTCGGCGACAAGCAGGCGGTGGATGTGTTGTCGGCGAAAGCGAAAGAAGAAGGCATTCTGAAAAGCGGCCCGCGCATGACCGGCGACGGTTATTACGAAGCGATCATCCTCGATCCCGATGGCAACATGATTGAGATTGTGGCGGGCTGATCATTACCTTCCTCACAGCAGCGGCTCCCTTTCTGAAGGCTTCAAAGTCTCAAATAAAACCAATGATCCGTTGAGCCGCCAGGGCGGATCAGGTTCCATAGCACCTGACGATTTTTTTTGACCCGGTGCTTATGATGAACAACCGTTTTGTATTATGCAGCGTGCTGGCGTTAATCCTGCCGCTGGCGGGTTGCGACCAGAAAGCCCCCAACACTCCGCCGCCGACGCGGCAGTATGGCACGCCGGGGGTTATCCCGAACCCGGTAATCGGCGCCGATGAACTCTATTCGCTGGTTTCCCCGATTGCGCTCTATCCTGACAGCCTGCTGGCACAGGTTCTGGCGGCCAGTACTGCGCGTAATGATGTGGCGGTGGAATCCCTGGCCTCTTTCCCGGACGTGCAGGAGCAGATGGTTAACAATCCGCAGTGGACTAAATTCCTTGGCGTAGCCTATACCCGCCAGCCGCAGGACGTGATGAACGCGGTGCAAATTTTGCGTGCCAGAGCGCAGCAGAACGGCGCCCTCAAAACCTCACCGCAACTGCGGGTGCAGTCGACCGCGGCATCGGCATCGGCGACGGCGAGCGCCGGGAAAGCGGTTCCTGCTCCCGCGCAGACCATCACCATCCAACCGGCGCAACCTGGAGTCGTTTACGTGCCGGTGTATCCGCTAACGGTTTATGGCAAACCGCGCGTGATTTACTACCCAGGGTACGTACCACCGCCGTCTAAATAGTGGGTGGCTCTTTGCCCGGTGGCGGTGTTTGAATTCAGGTATTACGCTGGCCGCTGAAACACCGACACAACCAGAAGAAATGAACTCTGCGTTGAAATTGGATAAAGAACAAAAACAGAAGCGGGTTAAGCTTTATCAGCATGGTGATATGTAATTTCCCTGCCGGAGGGGACGATCTGCTTCCCTCCCGTTCTGCCCTTCAACACTTCGCGAGTCACTTACCGGTCATTTCAACGATTCCGTCACTCTTTGACGCATCCAGCGGTGCCCTGCATCGCGGTGCTGCCTCTCGTGCCAGAGCATCAGCATTTCAAATCCTACAACGTCAACCGGTGGCTCGACGGTCGTTAACCCGGCCACGTTTCGCGTAAGCCGTTCCGGCACGACCGCAACCAGATTGGTTTTCAACAGCGTCTCGACCAGGAATAAAAAGTGCGGGACTGACAACACCACGCGACGCGACAACCCGCTACGGGCCAGCGCATCGTCCGTCGCCGCCCAAAATCCACCGCCATCCGGCGAGACCATCACCTGCTCAAGCTGACAAAATTCCGCCGCCGTGAGGGGAGATTGCAACATTGGATGCTGCTCTCGCCCGGCTAACACGTAGCGCTCGTGGAACAAAGACCGCTGATGCAACGAATCCGGTGCGCCGTCGCGGGTATGAAAAATCAGGTCGATATCGCCCTGCTCCGCCTGACGCAAAAAGCGCTGGGTCTGCAACTCATACACCGCGAGACGGGAAAGCGGTGCATCCTGGCGCAGCCCTTCCAACATTGGCAGCAGGATGGCCGTCGCCATATAGTCAGTGGCCGCCACGCGCCAGGTGAGCTCCGCCTTCGCCGGATCAAAGGCCTCGACGGGCGCTACCACGGCCTCCAGCGTACTTAGCGCCTGACGCAGAGGTTCGCGCAGCGCATTGGCTCTGGACGTAGGCTGCATGCCACGCGGGCCAGGCAACAGCAGCGGATCGTCAAAAAACTCCCGCAGCTTAGCGAGCTGGACGCTCACCGACGGCTGAGACAGATTGAGCCGCCGTGCCGCGCGGGTCACGTTGAGCTCGTCAAGCAGCACCTGCAGCGTCAGCAGAAGATTAAGATCCAGTCGGGTGAAATTAACCATAAAAATACCTGTTATTGCAGTAATGAATTTCTACTATAACCACGGATTACATACCCTACTGAGACTTTCACCAGACAGGATATTCGTTATGAACGTACATATCGTCTTCGCCCACCCGGAACCCCGCTCGCTCAACGGACAATTAAAGGATGATGCCGTCGCGCATCTGCAACGATCGGGGCATCAGGTGCAGGTTTCCGACCTCTACCGGATGCAGTGGAAACCGACGCTGGATGCGCAAGACACCATCGCGCCACTGCGCGGGGAGAGATTTAACCCCATCACCGATGCGCGCTATGCTTTTGATAATGCGATGCAAAGTTCAGACATCGCCGCCGAGCAGGAAAAACTCATCTGGGCCGATGTCGTTATATTCCAGTTTCCGCTGTGGTGGTTCTCCATGCCGGCCATCATGAAGGGCTGGTTCGACCGGGTGTATGCCAACGGGTTCGCTTATGGCGTGGGTGAACACAACGAAACACACTGGGGCGACCGCTACGGCGAAGGCACGCTGGCGGGCAAACGCGCCATGCTGCTGGTCAGCACTGGCGGCTGGGAATCGCATTATTCTGCGCGCGGCATTAATGGCAGCATCGACGACATACTGTTCCCCATACAGCACGGCATGCTGTTCTACCCGGGGTTTGACGTCCTGCCACCGATGCTTATCTACCGCGCCGAGAAAACCGACGACGCACGCTATATAGAATATCGCCAACAGCTTTTACATCGACTCGACACACTCGATGAAACCCCGCCGCTACCGTTCCGTCGCCAGAACTACGGCGACTACGAGATCCCATCGCTGACGCTACGGCCGGAATTGGCAGAAGGGAAAAGTGGATTGAGGATGCATATGGAGTGAATGTGAAAGGATTGCTTTGGTAAATTGGGGGTGTAGTGGCACACTGAATTTGGCCACCTGAACAGAGGTGATATGCTCACCTCAGAACAACACAGGTGCACCAATGAAAAGAAAAAATTTTAGTCCTGAATTCAGACGTGAGTCAGCCCAGTTGGTT